>CAXNGR010000375.1:0-5012 GCA_964201265.1 Verrucomicrobiaceae bacterium | reverse complement strand
ATGATCCACCCCACCGCCATCATTGATCCCTCGGCCAAACTTGGCGCGGATGTGACCATCGGTCCCTACTGCATCATCGGTGCGGACGTGGAGCTGGGGGACGCCTGCTGGCTTCAGCATCACGTCACGATCATGGGGCCGTCCAAGATTGGGAAGAACAACAAATTCTTCGCCTACGGCTCCATCGGCCAGCAGACGCAGGATTTGAAATACAAAGCCGAGCCGACCTGGCTCGAAGTGGGGGACAACAACACCTTCCGCGAGTTTTGCAGCGTCCACCGCGCCACCGCGCCGCATGACAAGACGATCATCGGCAGCCACAATCACTTCCTGAGCTACGTCCACATCGCGCACGACTGCGTGGTGGGCAATCATGTCGTCTTCTCCAACAACGGCACGCTCGCCGGGCATGTGATTGTCGAGGATCACGTCATCATCGGCGGACTCACCGCCGTGCATCAGTTCTGCCGCATCGGCACTCGCTCCATCACCGGCGGCTGTGCCAAGGTGGTGCAGGACATCCCGCCTTTCTGCACCGCTGATGGCAATCCTGCGCGTGCGCGTGGCTTGAACATCGTCGGACTGCAACGCGCTGGTTTCAGCCGCGATCAGATGCGCTCCATCCGCAACGCCTTCCGCAAGATCTACCGCAGCGGTTTGAACAACGCGCAGGCCATCGAGGAACTTCGGGCGGGCGAGCTCACCCCCGAAGCCGCAGCCTTTGTCGATTTCGTCGCCGCCACCAAGCGCGGCATCATCCCTGGCGGGAAAGCGGCTGAGGATGAGGGTGATTGAAGGTGGCGGGGCCTTGTGAGGCGGGCTTCAACGAGCGCAGCGTGAAACCATACCGCTTCGGCCACAGGATGCAGGCCGCCACCACCATGGCGAAGCTGAAGTGTGGCATCTCCAGACGGCCCTGGCCGACGGGCGTGTAGGCGAGCAGCGCAAAAAGCAGGTAACCGGCCTGTCCTCCGGTCAGGACACTGCGCGTGATGAGCCAGAGCCACGTTCCGGCAAACAGCAGCAGCCCCGGGATGCCCAGCTCCAGCCAGATGGAGACGTATTCGTTGTGCGGGGCGTAAAGCGTGCCGGATATGCCGGTGCCGTGGCCGAGGATGGGTTCCTTCATCACTGCTTCCCAGGCATCACTCAAATCCTTGACGCGTTCGGGGGACTTGAGCTTGTCGAAGTCGAGATTGTAGATGGCATCCAGGCGGTCGGCGGTGTTCTTGTCCTTCATCATGCCCTGCCGCGTGCCGTTTTGCAGCACCGCCACGCCGACACCGAGCAGGGGGATGGCAATGGCGGCCACTATCATGAGGAAACCAAAATTTCTCCGTGCGTTGAGCAGCACATAGGCACCGCACAGCAGCGCCAGCACCAGCATGCCGCTGCGTCCGTAAGTGAGCGCCACACCCGGCGCGGCCACGGCGATCATGAGGCAGTTGAACCGGAAACTTTTCGACAGCGCGAAGACGATGCCCAGCATCTCGCAAAGCACGACGGGCGGGAAGTTTGGGTGGCCGTTGAACCCGGCGTAGCGGCCTGGGATGCTGCTGAATTTTGCCAGTCCCATCATCTCACAGACTTCCGAGCCGGTCGTCAGCAGGATGCACAGCACGGCGGCCCAGAGAGAGGTCTTCTGCCATTTCTCCGTCGAAAGCACGGCAATGATGGCGATGAGCACCAGCAGCATGCGAGCGAGATCCATCGTGATCTGGCCCTGGAATGACGAGTCAAAGCGACGCAGCACCGCCGCATCGAGCAGGCGCACCGCCGGCAACAGGGCGATGCCCAGCGTGGCGAGGCAGAGACGCGGCTTGTTCAGCAGCGAAACGGTGATGCACATGAACACCGCGCCCAGCGTGAACAGGCTGGGCTTGATGGGGGAAATGCTCGCGTCGTAGCTGCCGATCACCGCATCAGCCGCCAGAGCGCCCAGCATCGAGCCGCACACCCACACCAGCACCCACTCGCGAAAGCGGGTCCAGCCAGTGGGTCGGAGCATGGGGTGCGGATGGTTCATGCGTGATGGTGCTGATGCCATGCCTGGAACATGAGCACGTCCCAGAGATAGAAATGCCAGTTTCGCGTGCCACTGAGGTGCTCCTGCCACTTCTGCCGGATCGGCGCGGGATGAAAGAAGCCTTCTCGCTTCAGGCGTGACTCGCTGAGCAAATCCTCGGCCCACGCGCGCAACGGTCCCCGCAGCCAGACGTCGAGCGGGATGCCAAAGCCGCGCTTCGGGCGGTCGATGAGTGTCTTTGGCACATGACGGTAAAGCGTTTCGCGCATGAGCCACTTGCCCTTGCCATCGCGCACCTTCATCGAGAACGGCACACGCCACGCGAACTCGATCAAATCGTGGTCCAGCAGCGGAATGCGGCCTTCGAGGCTCACGCCCATCGCGGCACGGTCCACCTTGGTCAAAATATCTCCGGGCAGATACGTCTCCATGTCGAGATGCATCATGCGATGCGTGAAATCGCTCACGCGCGGCCATGAGGCGGTGTTCGTGATCGCGGTGACCGGGTCTTTGCCGTTGATCACGATGTCCTGCGGCTTTTTCCAGTGGGACATGAGATTGAGATAAAGCGTCTCTATGCCAGGCGCGGCCACGACTTCAGCGAGCTTGTGCAGTTTGTCGCCGAGCGGGATGTGGCGCAGACGTTTGGGCAGCACTTTGGTCCCGAGTCCATTCAGCACCCTCGGTGGCAGCGCAGTGAGCGCCGCTGCGGTCATCTTCTTCATTGCCGGCGGCATCCAGGAAATTTTGTTCCAAAGGCTGCGGCCCACGAAGTAGCGCTCGTAACCGCCGAAAAGTTCATCGCCCGCATCACCACTCAAAGCGACCGTGACATGCTGCCGCGCCATTTTACACACCAGATACGTCGGGATCTGCGAGTAGTCGGAAAACGGCTCGTCGTAGAGCGAGGGGAGCTGCGGGATGACGTTCAGCGCGTCTTCGCCAGTGACGTACATCTCGGTGTGGTCGGTGCCGAGGTGCTTGGCGACATCTTTGGCAAACTCGGCCTCGTTGTGCTCCTTTTCGTGAAATCCGATGGTGAAGGTGCGCACGGGCCGCGTGCTCTGTTTCTGCATCATTGCCACGATGAGCGAGGAATCGACGCCGCCGCTCAAAAACGCGCCCAGGGGCACATCCGAGACCATGCGCATGCCCACAGCCTTCTTGAGCAAGGACTCAAAGGTGTCGATGGCTTCTGTTTCGGTGCCTGTGAACGGATTGTCGAGCCCACGCTCGACGACTTGCGGCAAGCTCCAATACCAACCAGGCTGCGGGCGCTCGGCTGGAGAGCGCAGCGTGATCATCGCGGCAGGCGGCAGCTTTTTGAAGCCCTGGTAGATGCAGAGCGGGTCAGGAATGTAATTGAAACGCAGTAGCGCGGTCAGCGCCTCGCGATCAATCGACGCGTTGAAGCCGGGGAAGCGCTGAATGGCCTTCAATTCGGAGGCGAACACGAACGTTTCGCCCACCCAGCCGTAGTAGAGCGGCTTTTCACCGAGACGGTCGCGACCGAGATGCAAAACACGCTCCTGCTTGTCCCACACCGCGAAGGCGAACATGCCATTGAAGCGTTTTGTGGCTTCCACTACGCCCCATTGGCGAAACGCAGCGAGCATGATCTCCGTGTCGGAGTGACCACGCCAGGTGTGGCCGAGTGGTTCGAGTTCGGCGCGAAGGTCTTGGAAGTTGTACACCTCGCCGTTGAACACGATGATGAAACGTCCGTCCGCGCTGGTCATCGGCTGATGTCCGAGCGGTGAGAGATCGAGGATGGAGAGGCGGCGATGCCCTAAGGCGAGGCCGCTCTCCGAATCCACCCACGCGCCTGAGTCATCCGGGCCGCGCAGGATGATGGCATCGGTCATCGCGGTGACGATGGCATGCATCTCGTGCGAGGGGCGCGATTTGGAGGGGGTGAAGAAACCGGCGATGCCGCACATGGTCAGTGAGAGGTAAGAGGTGAGATGTGAGGCGTGAGTGGTGTGCCTTCGGGCGTTTCCGTCGCTAGGGGCCCATCGCAGGAGATGAGACTTGCGAACTGCCCGAGCACACTCGTGAGCGAAAAATGCCGCTCAATGCGCTCGCGTGCAGCGAGGTCTTTGGTGATGCTTTTATCGAGGATTTCGAGGCAGACGTTGGCGAGAGCTTGTGGATCACGCGGCGGGACGACGCGACCGGTTTCACCCATGACCCAGCGGGTGTCTCCGATGTCGGTGGCGACGACGGGCACCGCGCAGGCCATGGCCTCACCGATGACGTTGGGAAAGCCTTCGCCGAAAGCGGATGACGATACGGCGATGTTGAGAGAAGCGGTGAGTTGCGGCAGATCGTGGCGTTCGCCGAGGACTTCGATGAAGGACGGAACGTCGAGTGTTTCGGTTTCAGCGCCGAGGATGATGAATTTGGCTTCGGGGTGCTTCGCGTGAATGAGTTTCGCGGCGGCGATGAATGTCGGGTAGTCCTTCATCGGCGCGTTGCGCCCGAAGCGGCCGATGAGGGCGCGTGTGGGCGTTCCAGGCTGCCATTTGGCTAGATCAAAGCCGTTCGCGATGAGCTGTGTACTCTTTTTAGAGTAACCGACGGCCTCGTGCTGCTGCGCGCTGAGCTGTGAGTTGTAGGTGATGTGTTGTGGTAGCCACGAGAGCTTGGCGAGAGCACGAATGACCAGCGCGGAGCCGCGCTTCTCGAGTTTGAGGTCGTAGAGGCTCTGGCGGATGTTCCAGATCATCGGCACCGGTTTGAGCCGCATGAATTTGGCAAGTGTGGCGACGAGGCAGCCGTGGTACATCCAGCCCATGAGCACATCCGGTTTTTCGCGGCGGATGATGCGGAAGAGCTTCCACAAGGCGGAAAGCGTGGGTTTGCCCGCGGGCATGTCCAGGCTGTGGACGTTTGGAAGCGACGTGGCGTGCTTTCCACCTGCCGTGAGGCTGACGACGACGTGCTGGAGTCTTGGCAGCCCCTTCACAAGCTGCGCCAGCATCAT
>CAXNGR010000374.1:0-5013 GCA_964201265.1 Verrucomicrobiaceae bacterium | reverse complement strand
AGGCGGCCCACGCTCGTCACCACCGGATTGCGGTCCGGCCAGTGGGAGGGCAGCAGCTCATAAATATTCGGCCCCTCATCCGTGCTGTGTGTGCAGGCATAACCCACCGGTTTGTGCAGCATCGCCAGCAAGCCTTCGGGGGCTTCAAGCGGCAGGTCATCGACGGTGATGAGCGCTGAATCGACGCGTTGATCCGACCGCTTTAAAACCACGCCCTCCAGCTTCACGCGGCCTTCTTTCACGAAGGCCATGGCCTCGCGCCGTGAGCAGTAGCCGAGGGAGGAGAGCAGTTGGTCGAGGCGGCGCATGGCATGCAGTGCCATCAGGGAGGCAAAGCGCAAGCCCGTCCGCGTGTCTGAAACCCTGCTGCGTCAACGATCCGCCGCTAAGGCAGGTGGGCATCCATCACACCCGTCGCTTGGAGCACTGCTGCGGCTACTTCAGCGGGCGTGACTTTCGTCATGCAGTCGTAATGGCCCAGAGGACACTCGCGCTCGAAACACGGGCTGCATGGAACTTTGTGCTGAATCACGGTGTGGCGATCTCCAAGTGGGCCGGTTTCGATGGGGCATGTCGAGCCAAAGATGCTCACGGTCGGAATACCGAGCGCGGCGGCGAGATGCATGGTGCCGGTGTCGTTGGTGAGCAAAAGCTGGCATTGGCGCAGCTTTGCGATGAGTTCGGAGAGGCGCGTTTTGCCGACGAGGTTCTCATGCGGTGCCTGGAGCATGGCGGAGAGCGTTTCGCCCATGTCTTTCTCACCCGGAGCGCCAAACAACTGCCAGCGGAACTGCGCATGCTTGGCTGAGATTTGGTTCACCACCTCAGCAAAGCGCTCCAGCGGCCAGCGTTTCGCCGGACCATACTCCGCTCCAGCACAGACACCGACACGGATCATGCCATCGGTCGAAACCGGCGCTGATCCGGCGTCCCACAGGCCGTCCTGCGTGATGTCGGCCCCGATGCCCTGCGCGAGGTGCAGGTAACGATGCGCGTGGTGCTGCTTGGCACCTGTCGTGGCCGGTTCAGCGATGACTTGGTTGAGCAATTTCACACGGAACGAGCCTTTGAAGCCCACGCGGCGCGGAATGCCTGCCAGCCAGATTTCCAGCGTGCTTCGGGTGGAGTTCGTGCAAAGCACGGCGGCATCGAAATGCACGCCGGTGGCCTTGATGCGACGGGCGACGGCAAACCAGCCCTCTTTGGCCGGTTTGGCGATGTAGCGCGAGACTTCGGGCATCGAGAGCCACAGCTCTTCGAGCTTGTCCGGGCCGAGCACGGTGATTTTCAGATCGGGACGACCGCGCTTGATCGCCCGCACCATTGGGAAGGCCATGCAGGCATCACCGAGCCAATTGGGGCTGCGGATGAGCATTTCAAACGGCTGCAAACGCTCCAACGCCTCCCCAGTGGGCATCAGGATACCGCGGCGGTAATTTGAGAGTAAAAAATGCGGCTTCGGGAGCTTCCAGCGGTTGTGGACCCAAAACCAGGTAGCTGGCTGCTGGCGGATGAGGCGCTCCAGGGCGTGATTGATCGCTACGGTGATACCTTCGATTGTTGGCTTGTCCTCGGGATTTTGCAGCGGTCCGTCGCAAACGAAGCGCCAGCGGGCGGGGCCGTCGTCATAGACCATCATCGGCAGAATCCGCGCCTTGGAACGCATGGCGCAGAGAGCCACGATGTTGGTGGTGGAGGCCAGCCGGTCGAAAAACGGGCACCACAGGCCATGATCTCCGGCATGCTGATCGACGAGAATGCCGAGCATGCCCATCTCCCGCACATGCCGGATGGGGCCGTTGAAGCCCTCCCGCCGGTCAAAGAGCTTGTAGCCGAGCTTTTCACGACGGCGCAGCACGAGTGCGTTGAGATACGGATTGCGCAGCGGCTGGTAAATGCTGGCCGGCTTGTGTCCCTGGACGAAGATGGTCGGCACCTGCGTCATGACCTCCCAGCAACTCGCGTGCATGATGGGGTGCAGCAGCGGTTGTCCGGCATCGAAGGCTTCCTTCAAGTGGTGCATGTTTTCAGCCTTCACGCGCGAGGCCACTGCGGCCTCGCTCATCAGCGGCAGCTTGAAACCACAGAGCAGGTTGGCGAACAGGCTTTTGAAATGCTCACGGGCGATGGCGCGGCGTTCGGCGGCGCTTTTTTCACGACCGAAAGCGATGCGCAGGTTGTTGAGCGCCAGCCGACGGTAAGGAATGCCGATGCCATACGCGATCAGTCCCAGCCCACGCCCCAACCACCAGATGACGACCAGCGGAAGCAGCCTCAACACGCCCTCCACGCACCGAAACAGCGCGTAAATCAACCACTGCCCGGTGCGCTTGGTGAAACTGGCGGATTCCGTGGCGCTGCCCATGGCTTCCTATGCCCCAGCGGTTTCAGACGCGCAACCGTTCGTGCGAGATCGTCGCAGAAGCCTGCGCTTGCGGTGGCGGGCATCACAGCCGTTCCAAACGACGGAATACCGCCGGACCAAAGTCTCAGAGCGGAATCAAAGTGAGGGAGAAAAGTTGGGGCAGGGGAATTCACTCCTCCGCCCGAAACAAACGCTATTTGAAAAGAAAACGGGCGGCATGACTGCCGCCCGTTTGGGTTTGAATGGATATGAGATTTTCGCGGCGGCCTATTTCTCCACCCAGCGGACGGCTTCCATGAGCAGTTCGCGTGCGGAGGCGAGGCCGAGCTTCTGTCGGATGTTGGCCTTGTGGGCATCCACCGTCTTGGCGCTGAGGCCGAGCTTTTCGGCAATGTTGTGGGAATCGAAGCCGCGTCCGACCATTTCGAAGATTTCGAGCTGGCGGTCGCTGAGCATGCGAGCAGGCTCGCCACGGGAGCCGCCACGCGGGCCGCCGCCGGAGACGATGCTGCCGAGCAGCGAAGCGCTGAAGAAGAAAGATCCAGCCGCCACTTGGCGCAGACCCTGCAGCACGCGTGTGCTGGGTTCACCCTTCATGACATAGCCCATGGCACCAGCGCGGAGGCAACGTTCGGCGTAAACATTTTCATCGTGCATGGAATACACGAGAATCTGCATTTCCGGGTGGCTGGCCTTGAGTTTTTTGATGAGATCCACACCGCTGCGGTCTTTCAGGGTGATGTCGAGCACCACCACGTCAGGTTTGAGTTTGGCGATCTGCTGAATGGCGGTGTTGGCGTCTTCAGCGCTGCCGATGACTTGCAGGTCTTCCTGCTGGTCAATCAGTTTCTTAAGCCCTTCGATAACGATGGGGTGGTCGTCGAGTATATAGATTTTGCTTTTCACAGTGAACTTAGGTGACTCATTTTGAAAACAATGTCAAGAACCCATTCTTAAGCATGAGTGGGTGGAAAGTGGCAAAGAACACGCACCCCTTTGCCTTTGTGAGTCGTTATCTTCAATTCGCCGTTGATGAGATGCGCTCGGTGCTCCATCACGCGCAGGCCGATCCCATCGCTCTGCGAGATCGTCTTCCCGCCTGGGAATCCGCGTCCATTATCGCGTATCTCCAGCACGCCTTCCGTAGGGGAATTGCGCCGCAGGCTGAGATGGATTTTTCCGGCCCCGCCGTGTCGGATGGCGTTGTTGACCGCCTCCTGAGCGATGCGGAAAAGATGAATCTCCGCCTCCTGGCCTACCTCGGGCGCTGGGTCATCAATGTGGCAGACACATTCGCGGCGGAAATTTTCCCGCACCGTCTCGGCGATGAGCATCAGCCCGCCCGCCAGCCCTCGGTTCTTCACCGCTGCTGGGGAGAGGCCGTGAGACAAACGCCGCGTTTCTGTGATGGCGGTTTTCACCAGTTCGTGAATGCGCCGTGCGTCTTTTTGATCTTCACCGCCCAGACGCTCTAGCAGCGCCTCTACCAAGGAGGCGATGCCGGTGAGCGTCTGCCCCACGCCATCGTGCAGGTCATGGCCGATGCGGATGTGCTCCTGCTCCGCTACGCGGATGACCTCCACCTCGAGCTTCCGCCGCTCGGTGGCGTCCACTCCGGTCGTGACGATGAAATCCACGCTGCCGTCGGCTTTTTTCACTGCCGTGTGAGCGATCTCGATGTGCCGTGTCCCGCCGTCGCGCGTGTGCATTGGGCGGGTGAAATGCATGGAACCGCCGCCGTCGGCCAGCATCTCAATGCGGCGCTGGCTGGCGCTAGTCTCCGCCGCATCCACCACCGGCAGGGTCCACACCTTACGGCCTGCCACCTCCTTGAGCTTGTAACCAAAGAGTTTTTCCGCTGCCGCGTTTACGCGTACCACACTGCCGTCAGTCCCGAGCAATCCGATCGAAACTGGCGCATGATCAATCAAGATCCGGTTCAGCTCCGCTTCGCGTTTCAGCTCCCGCTGCATCTGATTGCGTGCGGTGATGTCTAGAAGGATGAGCATGCCTTGGACGAAGCTGCCTTTGTCGTCCCGCAGGCATGCGGAGGCGGTCAACACGTCGAGCGTTTCATTGTTCTGGCGTTCCAGGGTCGTTTCCAGGCTTTGGGTGGGCTTGAGGCCTGTCTTCATCGCTTGGAGCATCTGGCGCATCTCCCCACGGTTCGCCCGCACGGCTAGATCCAGCACGCCGAGGCGCAACAGAGCCTTTTTATTGTAGCCCAGCATGCTGCAGGCTGCCGGATTGGCGTCCACGATGTGAAACTTTGCGTCAAACACCAGCACGCCGGCTGCGTTGCTTTGAAACAAGCTGTGGCTACGCGCCTCCGTCTCCCGCAGTGCTTGTTCAGCTTCCACCAACGGTGTGATGATGATCGCCATGCCCGCCTCGGAGATGACGCGACCCTTCGCATCCCGTTCAAAAGGCCGCATGTGGGACTGTACCCACTCGTGGCCGCCTTGTTTGCGCAGCACCCGCACCCGCAGGGTCCGCACTTCGTCGCTGCCGCTCTCCATCACCATCCGGTGAGCCTCCTTGAACTCCGCGACATCATCTGGATGGATGATGCCGAACCACCCACCCTTGCGCTTCTCGATCTCGCCCGCTTTGTAACCGTAGAGGCCGGACACATGCTCATGGCCCAG
>CAXNGR010000373.1:0-5016 GCA_964201265.1 Verrucomicrobiaceae bacterium | reverse complement strand
GGCAGCGCGTGCTGAAATGGCGCGCCCTCGAAGAAGGCGACCCCGATGGCGTTCTCGTCAGCGCGGAGCGCCGTCGCGAGGCCACGGCGCACACGCGGGCCGGTTTGGCCTCCGAGGAGATCCTGGGCGACTCGTTGGACGAGCGCTCGGAGTCGTTTCTGGACAAGCGGGCCGAGTGGCTGGAGCGCGAGGCCATCGGCTGGCGCGGCGAGTTGATCCGTGTGCTGGCACTGCTGCGCGTGCCGCAGGGCCGCTGGGCCTGGGCGCTGGCGGGATGGGGGATTGCGTTGGTCACGGGCTACTGGTTCACCGATCTGGGACAAACGAGTGAGTTCAACCTGCTGGCGCTGCCGCTGGTCGGTCTGCTGGCGTGGAACGCGGTGGTGATCGTGCTGGGCATTCTGTTTGAGCTGATGCCTGCCTCACCGCTGGCAGGGCACGGCGGTTGGCTGGCGGAATTTTTGGCCCATGGCATCTCGCGCGCCGGGAAAGCGACGAAGGAAGTCGAAACGGGCGTGGCGGCTGCGGTGCGCACGAAATTTGAAGAACTTGCCTGGCCGCTGGCGTGGCGTCGCTTGCAGATGCGGCTGCGTTTGTGGCTGCATGTGGCGGCGGCGCTGCTGGCGCTCGGTGGCGCGGTCGCGCTGTATGCGCGCGGCTGGTCGAAGGAATACCGCGCGGTGTGGGAGAGCACGCTGCTGGACGACAATCAGGCGAGCGCGTTCTTTGACACCTTGTTCAAGCCTGCTTCGACGGTGCTGCGCAAGCCGGTGCCGCTGGAGCAGATCCGCGGCATGCATCGCACGGCTGGCAAGGCGGTCACATCTGCTCCGGCGTTGCCATGGATTCATTTGTATGCGGGGACGCTGCTGGTGCTCGTCATCGTGCCGCGTTTGTTGCTGGCGGGCATTGGCGCGGCGCGTAGCAGGCGCGGCATCACGCGTGGGGCGCGCTCGTTGAGCTGGGGGAATGATCTGCGCGGGCTGATTCGCGCCGTGGAGGGCGGGGATGAGCGCATCCAGGTCCTGGTGCATGCCATGGAGGCCACGCCGACCCATCGCGAGGTGTGGGATCGTGGTGTGCGTGGACGTTTCGGCGGCATGGCGCGGGCGGAGTATGTGCGCATTCCCGCCGGGGATGAGGATGAGTTTGCCGCCGAATGGCAGCCTGTTTCGGCACAGGTGGTGATGCTCTTCAGCATGGCCACCACGCCGGAGGCCGAGGTGCAGCGGCGTCTCGTTTCGGATGTGCGGCAGCGCCTGCTCACGAAGCATGCGGAGCCAGAATTGATCGTGCTGCTCGATGGCACCAGCCTCGCGGGACGTTGGTCGGCGGAAAAAATCGCCGGACGTGAGCACCTGTGGACGCAGATGGTCGAAGGACTCGCCTCCGAGGTCATCGTGGCCCTGCGCAAAGAATCCGCACGCATGCCTGCCGCAGTATCGTAATGTTCTCCAAGATTTCCAATCTCGTGCCTGCCCTGCTCTCCAGATCCAAAGCCTCGGATGCTCCGCCCATACAGGGCGGCGAGGCGGGCGTGCGCGATCCCTCGGACATCGTCACGCTGAGCCTCATCTCTCACACGAACGCAGGCAAGACCACGCTGGCTCGCACACTGCTGCGCAAGGACGTGGGCGAGGTGCGCGACGCGCCGCATGTGACGCTGTTCAACGAATCCCACCTGCTGCTCGAGATCGGCGGCTTCATGCTGCGGTTGTGGGACACGCCGGGCTTTGGCGACAGCGCCCGGCTGATGAAGCGCCTCAAGCGCGAGCGCAATCCAGTGCTGTGGTTTCTCTCGCAAACCTGGGACCGCATCACGGACCGGCCGCTCTGGTGCAGCCAGCAGGCGCTCAAAAACGTGCGCGAGGAAGCCGATGTGGTGCTCTACCTCGTGAACGCTGCCGAACCGCCCGAGGCGGCCGGTTACATCGGCCCGGAGATGAAAATCCTCGGCTGGGTGGGCAAGCCGGTCGTCGTGCTGCTCAATCAAACTGGCACGCCTGGCAGTTCTGAGTTTGAGGCGGCGGAGATCGACTCCTGGCGCGCGCATTTGGAGCCGTATGAAATCGTGCGCACCGTGCTGCCGCTGGATGCCTTCGCCCGCTGCTGGGTGCAGGAGGACAAGCTCATGGAATCGCTCGCGCCGCTGATGGAAGGCTCGAAAATCCCGACCTTCCAGCAGATCAAACGCGCCTGGACGCAGCGCAACATCGAGGTCTTCCGCAACTCGGGCAGCCTCATCGCCGAACAGCTCACCGCCGCGCTGCTGGACGGTGTGGAGGTGCGTGGAGAGACGCTGCTGGAGCGCGTGGGCTGGCAGCGCGAGGAATTGAACCGCGAGTACAACGACGCGCGGCAAAAACTCGCCGCGCAGCTCGCCGACCGCGTGGAGCATGCGACGAACAAGTTGATCGAGGCCCACGGTTTGCAGGGCGCGGCCGGTCATGCGCTGAGTCAGGTGGCCCGCGACCATTTTCATCTACCCGAGGGCGTTTCCGAGAGCATCTGGGGCGTGGTCGGCAGCTTCGCCGGCGGGGCGATGGGGGGACTCATCGCCGATCTCAAACTCGGCGGCATGACCTTTGGTGGTGGTGCCTTGCTGGGCGGGATTGCGTCCGGCATCGGCGCGTATGCCTTGATTCGCAGCTACAATCTGGTGCGTGGCAGTGATCAGCGCCTGCGCTGGTCACGCGAGCATTTCCGTGAGCAGGTGCGTCTCGCGCTGCTGACTTATCTGGCCGTCTGCCACTTCGGTCGCGGTCGTGGCGAGTGGCAGGAAAGCGAGCAGCCGCAGCACTGGCGAGTGGCCGTGGATGACGTGATCGACGAATACTCCGATGCGCTGGATCATCTCTGGAAGACCGGTGTGCAAAAAGAGACCCAGCCCGCCATCCTGTTCCGCCAGACCCATCAGCTCACAGATGACTGCATGGTTTCGCTGCTGGAGCGGCTGTATCCAGGGGTGGAATCAGGGGCGTGGCAGGTTTGAGCCTCACATTCACGCAAACGGCGCTCCAGACGTAACTGGAAGCTTTGCCAGCAGCGAACGGCCCGGGCGCGGAAGTCGGCTGGCGTTATGTTGAGGCTGCGCAGGCAGTCACGATGGTCCCAGGAGACGACGGCGGCGGTGACGAGGTGGATTGCTTGGAATTGCCAGCGCCAAAGACGCTGCATGGCAGGTGTGAGTGTCTTCAAGCGCTCGAACAGGAAGTCGCGCTGAAAGGAAAGGTGGCCCATTTCATCGCGCAGGAGCTTTTTGGCGACGGTTTGGACGACAGGATCGCTGCAACGCAGGGCGAGCAGGCCAAAATAGACCTCGGCGATGAGTTCGGCCGTGAGAAGCACCTGGATGTTGAACTCGAGGTTCACGAGATCGCGCATCCAGCGGAAGATGGAGTTCGTCCATTGCTTCTGGAGCAACGTGCCGCGCAGATGCTCGACGGTGCGTGCGAGGAGTGCGGCGTGGCTTTGCTCCTCGGCGACGAAGAGATCGACGGCACGCTGATAGCCCTTCAGATTTTCCAAGGAGGCAATGCTGCGGGTGTAACGACGCAAACGCGTGCCGCCGCCGCTTTCGCCGAGTTGGAAGATGGCGATACTGTGGGCGAGGGCGGTGCGAACGGTCTCGGGAAGCTCGCAGGGAGCGTCTGGGAGCTGCAAATCGCGATTGAGTCGCGTGTTGGTTTCGAAGTGGTTGATCCAGTGTTGGGTGTTCATGGAGGTTCAGAGTTCAAGGTTCAGAGTTCAAGGTTGGGAATCAGGCGGCTTGGAGCATGGAGCGGAGGAATTCGTGGACGGGCGCGGTGCGCAGTTCGGCGGCGATCTGGCGGAGGCGGTGCATGACGGCATCGACGGTTTCATCGAGCGTGGAGGTGCCGGCGGTGACGCCGACATTGCGGGCGTCGCGGAACCATGCGGGATCGAGTTCTTCGGGGCGTTCGATTTGCAGCGTGCGCAGGCCGTGGGAGAGGGCCTTTTGGGCGAGTTGGCGCGTGTTGTTGCTGTTGCGTCCGCCGATGACGACGATGTGGTCGCAATCGCGAATCAGGTCGTCCATGGCGGTCTGGCGCTGCTTCGTCGGGTGGCAGATGGTGTCGATGAGACGTACCTCGGAGCTGCGGTGGAGACGCTTGATGGCCTCGACGAGACGTAGCGTGTTTTCGACGGGCTGCGTGGTCTGGGAGACGATGCCGAGCCGTGGATGCGCGGGAATTTGCGCGAGGTCGGCTTCTTCAAGGACGACGACGGCCTGCGGAAAGTCGCCGATGAGGCCGCGAACTTCGACGTGCTGGCTCTGGCCGATGACGATGGGCTGGTAGCCATCGCTGACGAGGGTGGCGAGTGCGTGGTGCGCTTTTTTGACCAGTGGGCAGGTGGTGTCGATGACGTTGTGGCCAGCGTTCTGCCAGGCTTGACGATGTTGGTCCGAAGCGCCGTGAGCGGTGATGGCGACTTGATGCGTTGATGAACTGCTGAGGTCATCGAGATCGCCACGTAGAGCGCCGACGGCGGCGAGATGGCGATCGACGAGTGGATTGTGGACGAGCTGACCGAGGATGGTCAGCGGGGCGCGTTGTGCAGCGGTGTGGGTGACGCGCAGGGCGTCGCGGACGCCGAAGCACATGCCGTGATGTTGAGCTAGGATGATGTTCATGGTGTTGTGGGCTTTGTGGGACAAAGTGAATGGGTAAAAAGAAGGGGAATCAGGTCTGCTGGGCGGCTTTGACGATTTCGCCGAGCACTTCGACGTAGTCTTTGAAGGCTTTGCGGCCGGCGGTGGTGATTTCGTAGCTGGTGCGGGGGCGGGTGCCGGACTCGTCGCGAGTTTCCTTGAGGTAGCCGGCGGTGCCGAGCGTGCGGAGGTGGGAGATGAGGTTGCCGTCGCTCATGCCGAGCTCGGTTTTGAGGTCCTGGAAGGCCCACTCGCCCCGCGTGGAGAGCAGCGTCATGATGGAGAGACGGCCCTTTTCGTGGATGAGCTTGTCGATTTGATCGAAGTCGATCATTTCGGCT
>CAXNGR010000372.1:0-5021 GCA_964201265.1 Verrucomicrobiaceae bacterium | reverse complement strand
GGAATCGGGGGCGGAAATCGGCCTCCAGGCCGGTTCCGTTGTGTTGGATCGTTTCAGCGAGTGACACGGGATGTAGTTGGTATCGTGCGCGGCAGATTCGTCAACAACGTCACCATAATCAATTCATTCATTCAACAGGATTTTGGCATAGGTCATGGCATCTGATCCGCTCAGTTAAGAGCGAGAAATGCATCGCCAACGGCGAAAACTTTATGATAAAATGTTTGAAATTATAATTAACCAGTCGAATTTTCATAAAGTAACCTGAATTTTTTAGAATACTATGGAATCGCTTCTTGCTGCCGCTGCCACCGATCCCGCGTTCGCGGATTTTCAAGTCATGAGCTATGGCAGCCTGCTGCTGCCAGACCACCCCATTCGATTTGGCTTCCAGGTGGACATCGTGCCCTCCAACTGCCCTTCCAGCATCCTGTTCGGCCTCATCAGCCGTGACCCCGTCAACAGTGGGTGCGCCAAAACCACTGGCTTCGCCGTGCGGCTGGAGTTGGAAATGCGCGAGGTCTGGGACGCGCTGAATGGCAGCGGACTCGTCGGCTGGGTGGAGCATCCGCTCGGTCTTGCCGGATTCACCGACGAAGAACCCCTGCTGCTCGGCTGGGAGATCGAATTCCACGGTCAGGCGCTCATTCCCAAGCTCGTCGTCGCCGACCAGCAGTGGCTCTACCCGGCCATCCAGTGTCCCAATCCCATCGTCATGGAGTCCATCGTGGGCTGGAAAGGCGAGTGGGAGGCTGATCCGCGTGGCATTTTCCTCCATCCGGCCCTGTGGCGCGAGCATGTGCCCATGAGCCATCCCACCGAGCCGCAGGCGCAATCCATCGCCGCCTGATCAAGCTCCGGCTTGAATCCCGCCGGTTTTCCCGCTACCGGCACGGCGCATGAACAACACGGAAAGTCGCATTCTCATCACCGGCGGAGCCGGATTCATCGGCAGCGCCCTCGTCTGGGAGCTGAATCGCCGGGGCTGCGAGAACATCGTCGTCTGCGACCGCCTCAGCACCGACGAGAAGTGGAAAAATCTCGTCCCGCTCAAATTCGCCGACTACATCGACGGCAACGACCTCCTCCAGGCCGTGCAGCACTCGCCGGCCAAGCTCGGCCGCTTTGACCACGTCCTGCACCTCGGTGCCTGCTCCGCCACCACGGAGCGCGACGCCGATTACCTCATGCGGAACAACTACGAGTTCACCAAGCAGCTCTGCCAGTGGTCGCTCGCCAATCAAACCCGCTTCGTCTATGCCTCCTCCGCCGCCACCTACGGCGACGGTGCCCACGGCATGGACGATCAAATGCCCGACATCCACGCGCTGCGCCCGCTGAACATGTACGGCTACTCGAAGCACCTCTTCGACCTCCACGCCAAGCGCGAAGGCTGGCTGCCCAAGATCGTCGGCCTCAAGTACTTCAACGTCTATGGCCCGAATGAGGACCACAAGGCCGACATGCGCAGCCTCGTCCACAAAGCCTGCGGCCAGATCCTCGCCACCGGCAAAGTCCAGCTCTTCAAATCCCACCGCCCCGACTACAAGGACGGCGAGCAGATGCGCGACTTCCTCTATGTGAAGGACGCCATCCGCATGACCCTCCACCTCGCCGAAACACCCAGCGCCGGCGGCCTCTTCAATCTCGGCTCCGGCAAACCCCACACCTGGGTCGAACTCGCCACCGCCATCTTCACCGCCCTCGGTAAGGAGCCAACCATCGAGTTCATCGACATGCCGGAGCACTTGCAATCGAAGTATCAATACTACACCTGCGCCGACATCGCCAAACTCCGCGCCTCCGGCTTCACCCAGGAAATCACCGCTCTCACCGAAGCCGTGCGTGATTATGTACAAGGCTACCTCGTGCCGGACAAGCGGCTTGGGGATGAGATGCCGGTTTGAACGCCTCAACGTCGAGGCGTGGCATCGGCTACCGGGAGCGCCACGCCGCAACAGGGTTAAAAGTTGTAGTTAAGAGGGTGATTTCGACAAGGGGTGGGAGCAGGTCGTCCAGCCGCAGATGGTTAACTTTCCGAATTACGAGGGATCAGCAATTCGTCTGAGTCCTTTTCTATGTTGACGATAAAATCTCCGATTGGGAGGCTCGACAAATCGAACTCCTCATAAATGGAGTCAAGACCGCGCTCGCAAACATCAATCATCCGATCTAAGTGTGAAGACAGCTCACTGAGAATATCCGAACCAAAGGAAATTCGCGATGAACTAAAATGAACTGCTCCAGTTTCTACTTCAAGCATCAACCGATTTGTCTTTTCTCCTGTATCGAACTCCGTCAATGCATCGGTATGACCAAAAGTCTCATTTCGGAGTCTCTTGAGAAGACAGTGAATCTTCTTCGAGCCGGGTGGAATCTCTTCTTCTTTCAGTGGTCCTATTCCGCAATTCTCAGTGAATGGTCGGAAGTATGTCACGACAAGGCTCGTAAATAAGTGCTCGTTCGCCGGATGGGTGTGGGGAAATTCCCCAGCTTGCAAAAGCTCAACAGCCCGCTTGCTGCTGTTAAAGGCTGCAATTGCAAATTGATAGCGGGCAAATTGTTTTCGTTTCTTGTGAGTCAGCAGGGGCATATTAAAGCTAACAGTGTGTCTGGTTAACAGACCGTGTATTTTGTCATCTGCGTTATAGCCGACAAACATGTGGGTAAAGTACGGACTGCGGCACTCATGTATGTCGTTTTACTCTCCCCGCTCACCGCACCGGCGCGAACACATTCCCCAGCGGCAGCCAGCGTGCGGTCCAGGTGCCTTGATCGAGGAAGCGCACCTCGATGAGGCCGCCGCTGTTGCGCGGATCGTTTTGATCGAAGAGGAGGTTTCCCATCGAGAACCAGCGCAGCGATCCCCTGCCCCGCTCCCAGTCCGGTGATGGACGATGCGGGTGCGCTCCCACGATGAGTTCCGCGCCCGCTTTTTCCGCCCAACTGGCCACCAAGCGCTCGCGAATCGTCGGCGCGGCGTCGTATTCGGCCCCGCAGTGCAAGAAGGCGAACAACGGCTTCGATGACGGCTTCCAAAGCTCGAACGAGCCTGCCCGCAGAAGATCACGCGCCGGTGAGGGCGAGTTTTCGACATCCGTGGCCGCGCCGAGGCAAAAATCATCGAGTTCGATCATCGCGCCGTCTTCCACCACCGCGATGCCTGCGGCCACCAGATCACGTTTCATTGACGCAAGTGCCTCCGCTCCAAAATCATGGCTGTGATTATTTGCCAATGACACAGCGGTCACGTTCAGCCGCTTCAGCCACTCCAGCGCCAGATCACGCCGCATGCCGATTTGAAACGGATGGCGCAGTTTGGCAGGCACTTCGGGCAACAGCACGCCTTCAAGGTTCAACATCAGCGGTGCGCCACCCGTGGCATCGAGGATCGTTTTCTCAATGCGTGCCGCCTCGCCCGGCCTGGAGAGTTTCACGGCCACTTCACGGCCAAACTGCGTGTCTCCGCCGAAACAAACGCGTTTCCCCGGCAGCAAGCACCCAGGGATCACCTCAGAGGTGAAAAGCTGCGTGATGTAGCTCGTCGTCTCCGGTTCATCCGGCCTGCCGCCGTAATGAATCGCGTTGCGATTGTGCAGCACCACCGGCTTCACGCCCTCATGCAGCCGCAGCATGAGCCACTGCGCCGCTTTCGAGTCGAGATGACCGGGCTGGTCGAGATTTAAAACCGCCTCCGCGTCTCCCACGGCCAGCACACGCAGCGTCTCCTCATCTCGCCGCTTCGCCTCCGCCTGCGGGAGGTAATGCGAAAAATCCGTCGATTGCACCACCAGCGTCGGTTTCTCCTGCACGCAGCGTTTCAAAGCAGGCAACAGCTTCTCCCATTCCGCCTTCGTCGAACGCACGCCAAGCGTCACCGGCACAATCGGCACCTGAGGAAACCATCGCGCCAACATGGGCAACACGGCCTGCACACCATGCTCGCGGCTGAACAAGGTCGATTCACTCACCTGCGGCTCCTGCATCAGCGCCTTCACCGCCGCCACATCCACCCGCACACGGCCCAGCGGCGTGAGAAAATCCCGCGTCGTGGTGGAAAACGGCGTCGTGCCCCGCTTGAAGTGATCCGGGGATAAAATCACGATGCGCTCATACTTGCCCGCCGAGGCGAGAAACAGCGTCTCCGCGATCAAATCCACCGCCAGCAGATGATGCGGCACCGTCACCCCCGTGATGCGCTGCGGCAGCGGCTTCCCTTTCGCCTCCGCCGCCTCACATACCTCACGAAACGGCCTCGCCTCCGTGTAAAACAACGGAAACGGCTCCTCTGCGGAAACGGAGAGCAAGCAAAGGCCGCCGAGAAGCGCTGACAAAAGCTGCGGGGCCAAAAATCTGAGCTTCTCCATTTTTTGGTTCATCCGGGAAGTTGCTGCGATGAGTGCTCACGATGCTGTGAGATTCTCAAGCCGACAAGAGTGCCATGGACTGCGGTAGCCTGCTGCCGCTTTCGGCAGGCCAGCCTGCTGGCCGTCGAGCGTTTCAAGGTGATGCCTCGCCGGGGCGCTCCCGCGTTTGCGCCAGAGGAGGGCTGCAACGGTGACCCGGAGACTTCGGCGGCAGCAGGGCTGCCTCGGGAAAGCGGCAGCAGGCTGCCGCAGTCCATGTGGCCGGGCATGATTGGGGCGGTTGCAGATGTTGAACGCATCCCGTGATTACGCGCCCTTCCCGGATGGACCCATTTTTTGCCCCCCATTTTTTTGTCGTCGATGTGCGGTGGCTCAGTCCACCGCGCGTGTCTTCTTGCCCTTCGGATCAGCCTTCGCGGGAAACACGGGCAGCGCCCATTTCGCGCGTGGCGGCAGTTCGGGCTTCGCGGCATAGACTTTAGCGCGCCATTCCTCGTCCGTGGCACGTTGGTCCTGCGGCCCGGTGAATTCAAAATGCTGGTAGGCCATGCCCGTGACGAGACGCGGCGTGTTTTCGTTGCTGACGAGCGCGATGAGCACGCACGGCCGTCCCAGTGCCTCCTGCAGCACCTGATTGCTGTAGGCATCGGTATG
>CAXNGR010000371.1:0-5022 GCA_964201265.1 Verrucomicrobiaceae bacterium | reverse complement strand
CCGCTGATCGGCGTGATGACCTCGCGATGCTTCTCCAGCGGCTTTAGCGAGCGAGAGAATTCATAGCCCCGTCCTTCTTTGGTGATCTGGTAGTTCAGCGAATGCACGCCATTCGCGAGGTAGATGAACGCGCTGCGCTTCGGCGCTGCCGTGGCGCTTTCTGCGGCCCGCAGCGGCACCATGCATTCAAGCATCGGCAGCGAGATGAAACTGCCGAGTGCCTTGAGAGCGTGGCGGCGATTGAGGAGCCAGGATTGGGTTTGGATGTTCATGAAATGGAGTGGTGGAGATTTGGTGCAGTGGAGTGATCGGCTTATCAGCGCTTCTTCATCAAATCGGAGAGAGCGACAGCACGCACGATGTCTTTGATTTGGTAGTTGCTCTTCTTTGCCTCAGCTTGGATCGCGTTGAGGTCATCTTGGTCGTCGAAGGCGAGGGCGCGGCGGAGGGCGTAGGTGCAGAGGTGGTCGATGAAGGCGCGGGCGAGTTTGTCGCGGTCTTCGAGGAGGCGTTGTTTGAACTCAGTGGCGTCTTTGAAGGCGCGGCCGTCGGGCATCTGGCCGGAGGAATCGATGACGGGGTCGCTGCCGACTCCTGCGGGCACTTTCTCGTGGGTGCGCCATTGGCCAACGGCATCGTAGTTATCCCAGGCGAGGCCGAGGGGGTCGATCTTCGCATGGCAGGCGGCGCAGTTGGCGTCCTCACGGTGGGCTTCGATCTTTTGGCGCAACGTGGCTTGGGGGCTTTGCGGCGTCGGGGGCTCGATGGCAGGCACATTCGCGGGCGGCGGAGGCGGTGGCTTGCCGAGCACGACCTCGCTGAGCCACACGCCGCGATGCACGGGACGATGTCGCGTGCCATCAGACGTGAGTCCTAGCACCGCACCCATCGTGAGCAACCCCCCGCGTCGGTTCTCGGGCTTCAGCGACACACGCTGAAAACCGCCCGACTTCGGCTCCGGAAGGCCGTAGAATTCGCAGAGCCGCGCATTCGCGATGGTCCAGTCGGATTCGACAAAGCCATCAATCGGCATGTTTTTGCTGAACAACTCGCGGAAGAACTCCACCGGCTCGTTGCGCATGCTTTCCTCCAGCCACGCATCGTAGGCGGGGTAGAGCTTCTTGTCCGGCGGGAACATACCCACGCGGTGCAGTTGCAGCCACTGCCGTGCGAAGTCGTCGATGAAGCGGCTCGCTTTGCTGTCTGCGAGCATGCGATCCACTTCTCGCTTGAGGCCATCGCCATTCAGCGTGCTGCTTTTGGCCGCCGCAAAGAGCGCGTCATCCGGCATCGAGCTCCACAGGAAATACGACAGCCGCGAGGCGAGTTCCGAGTCGGTGAGAAGCTCACGTGCCACCGTGTCGCCCTCGACGAGGTAGATGAAGTGCCGCGAGGTCATCACGCCCTGCAAAGCGACGCGATACGCGTCTGCAAGCTTCTCGCCCGCCTCGCGCTCGGTGCGGTAGGATTGCAAATACTGCTCCAACTCCTCCTTTTTCACCGGCCGACGCCACGCACGGTCGGCAAAGCGTTGCAGATGCTCCGCGACCACCTCGGGCGTCGCGTCATCCGGCGGCACGAGGCCCACGCGGCGTGATTTTTCTGCCTCCGACACCAGCGGGCCTTCCCATTCGACCCAGTCGAGGATCACCGTGGAGAAAACGCCGTTGCTCTTGTCATCAAACATCTGCGGCGCGTTCGGATTCAGCAGATACGTTTCGCTGCTGTGCGTGAACATGTAACCACGACCGCCGAGCGCATTGCGGAAAGCCGCACCTTGTCTTCGGTCCACCACATCCGTCGCGACGACGCAGAAATCCAGCGTCTGGGGCCTCTCGAGAAACACCTCGAACTCATACACCTGCGGTTTGTCCTCCGGTGCCGTGATGTCGAACTCGATGAGCCCGTCCACCGTCTCCTCGCCCGTCTTCTTACCGATGCTGAGGTGCGCCGTCTGACCGCCGATCGGACGAATGCCGCTGGCCTGGATGCGGAGCTTGTAGAGGCCGCTGTGCTCCGGTCCCGTCTTGCCGAGCCAGTTCGGCGAGAGCGCATTTTGGACCGTGCCAGGGAACAGCAGCCAACGCAGCGGTCGCTTGATGCCGAAACGGTCCAACACCGCCTGCTGGTCTTTCCCACCGCCGTAATGGATCTCCGCCGCCGTCTTGCGCACTTTGCGAGTCTCCGCCGCCAATGCGACAGGAAACGCCCGATCCAGCACCAGCTCCGCAGCGCGATAGTAGCGATCCACATGCGAAGGCGACAGCGACAGCTCCGAGCCGATGCGCTCAAACCCATGCCACAGCGTGTCTTCATTTAGCTCGCCTGGTTTCGCCGGATCATAGCGCACGCCGAGCAGATCATAGACCGTGTTTTGATACTCCTTCCGGCTCAGCCGATAATGCGACACCGCCGGCCTCGCCGCCATCCGCGCCGCACGGCCTTCCTTGATGCGCGAATCAAGACTCGTCACAAACGCCGCCATCTCCGCCTGCGACGGCTGTTTCTCCTTCTTCGGCGGCATCTCACCCGAGTTCACCTGCTCCATCATCTCCGCCCAATGATGCGTGTCCGCGCCCAGCTTGAAATCCCGCGAGAGCTGATCGATACGCAAGTCACCCTTCTCCTTCTCCGGCCCATGGCAGCGGAGGCAGTGGGTTTCGAGAAAGGCATCAATGGGCTCTGCCGCGTGAACCGCGCCAGCGAGGACAAGGCTGGCGAAAGGCGCAGCTGTGAAGAAAGTTTGAAACCGGAGGCAGAAAGGCATCATGGGGGATTAGAATACGCCGAGGCGGTGCCAGACTTAGCAGTCTGCCGCGCTCAAAATAATGGGGGCGGTTCAGGATTCGTGGACATGACAGTCAGCCGAATCCTGCGGGCATACCGGCTTCGATTTCGAGGCACAGCTACTGCGTGACCCATTCGAGATTGAAGCGGGCGCAGTCGATGGAGGTGTCGGCTTCATACAAACAGAGCACTGTGCCATCCGGCAGCACGGCGAGGTCCGAGTAGGCGGCTTTGCCGGGATCGAGGACTTTGTTCACGGGCCAGGTCTTGCCATCGTCGCGGCTGAGCTTGATGCAGAGATTCTCGCGCTTGCCGCGTCCAGCGGGGACGGGCCTGCCTTCCTTGTCGAGCCCGAGCGTGTGTGGACAGGAAAAAAGCAGTGTGCCCGGCTTGGATGGATGCGCGACGATGCTCGCCATGCAGATCGGTTCCCAGAGTTGCTCATGAAACACCGGTTTGCTCCACCCCGTGGCTCCATCAGCGCTGGTCGTGACGATCTTGCGGCTCGCCGCCGACACACTGCGCGAGATGAGCATCACTCGACCATCCGACAGCTCGGTGATCATCGTCTCATTCGGATTGCCGAGCTCGCCCTCGTTCGGCAGGCAGAGATCGCCGGCCTTCCAGGTCTTGCCGTGGTCGTCGCTGAAGATCGTCGCAGCAGCGGAGGGCTTGTGATCGCCCTCCTTGCCATACGCCAACCAGATCGGCACCACGAGGCGTCCGCTTTTCATCTGAATCCCATGCCCGGGACCGGTGGCGATGACCTTCCAGTCGTAGTGCTTGCGAAATGGCTCAAACGAGGCCGTGATCTCCACCGGTGCGCTCCACGTCACACCGTCGTCCGTGCTACGCATGGAGAAGCAGCGGGCGTAGTTGATGCAGTAGAGAAACTCAATGGCCCCCGTCTTGCGATCCACGATGGCGACGGGGTTGTTCACCGTCTGCTCACGCTCGCCGCCATCCGTTTTCTTGTGCGGATTGCCTTCCAGGCGCGTGCCGATGTGCGCGATGTGCTTCGGCTCCTGCCATGTCTTACCGCCATCGGTCGAGCGACGCAGATGCACCTCGATCTCACCCCAGTCCGCGCTGCCATTCTTCCGCGCCTCACTGTAGGCCAGCACCGTGCCCTTTGGGGTGACGACGATGCCCGGAATGCGATACCGCGCGATGCCGTTCATGTCGGGCGTGAAGACGGCGGATTTTTCCAGCAGCGGTTCGGCGGCATGCAGGCCGCCGAGGCCGAGCGTGAGGCCGGTGAGCGCCAGGCGAAGCACACCGGGGCCCCGCGTCGATGACCGGGCAACGGCCTGCCCGACGGATTTCAAAGCAGCGAAAGCAACGGGGAAGAAGGTGAGTTTCAGCATGGGAATCGTCAGGTGGGTCGGCCTTTAACGTCATCAGGATGGGGGATTTCCAGCAGATTCAAGGAGGCCAGCAGATTTGTGTTTTTGGGCTCGCCTCAGGTCGATTCTGCGGGTGGTGGATTGCTCCAAAACTCAATCCTCGACTCGTGTGCAACGTCCGTAGATGTCCTTGGCGGTGATCCAGCCATTGATGAGGCCACGGTTGTTGCCGATCTGAAACTGGTTGCCCGTCCGGGCCTTGATGATGTGAAGATAATGAAGTCCTTTGACCTTGCACATCACGATGTCGCCAACCTCAAGGTGCTCTGGCTCCACCGGCTCAACGGTACAGAGCTGACCTGACTCGATACGGCCCGTCATAGAATTGCCCCGAGGACGGAACTGCGCAGTCTTGCCGGACTGTAGCATGGCGATGTATGGAGTGGCCCAGTTCATGATCGTGGAATGCGGGTGACGCTGCGAAGTTGGGAAAACGTCAGGTCTCAGGCGACGCGATGGCGTTGCCACCCGTGCGGTGTTTCGATACCCAAGCGAAGACAGGACGGGCGGGATGAGTGTCTGAGAATGAGCGGGGATGTCAATCACAGAGAAGGAAGGCCGCCCCGGGCCAAAGTCGAACCCGAATGAAATGGCAGGAGAATGGGGGCAGAAGAATGGCTTCAATCAGTCTTCACCGTCATTCTACTGCCCTCACTCCTCTGCCAATACTCCCGTCCAGCTACATCTTGCGCGAAAAGGCATCTCCTGCGCCTCAGGCATCCGCATGCCTGACGACTTCCCAGGCAGCCGGGAGAGGCGTTTCATGGAGCGGCGGGCTTCTTCATCACGACATTGCCGACCAGGACGGTGTCCGTGCCCTTGTCGGCGA
>CAXNGR010000370.1:0-5029 GCA_964201265.1 Verrucomicrobiaceae bacterium | reverse complement strand
GCGAACCATTTGTCCGTGCTGTGCGTGGCGAGGTCGTCCTGTGTCACGGAGACACGGTCAGGACCGAGGAGGGAAACGAGTTGATCGGCGAGGGAGGCCATCCGAGGAGACTGGCGAAGCGTAGCGTTCGCGCAACGCGTAGAATGCGTTTCCCCATGCCTCCGCTGATCACAGTCACCCACCGACACGGGATTTACCTCCCGGAGGCGAATTTGTGGCTCGATCCGCACTTTGGCGTGAAGCGCGCCTTCATCTCGCATGCGCACAGTGATCATGTAGCGCGGCACGAGCTCACGTTTTGCTCCGAAGTCACCCGCGACCTCATGAAAACGCGCTACGGCTTCAAAAACGAGGGCGAGGTGCGGGCGTTGCCACTGCGCGAGGTCATCGAGTGGGAGGGCTGGGAGCTGCGCCTGCTGCCTGCGGGCCACATCATCGGCTCCGCCATGCTGCACCTCACGCGGAAGTCGGACGGTGCCACGCTGCTCTACACTGGCGACTACAAACTGCGCCAGGGCCTCAGCTCCGAGCGCTGCGAGCTGCTGCACGCCGACACGCTCATCATGGAATGCACCTTTGGCCTGCCGCAGTATGCCTTTCCGCCGGTGCAAGAAATCGTCGCGCAGGTACTGAAGTGGGTGCAGGAGACGATTGAGGACGGCGGCATCCCCGTGCTGCTCGGCTACTCGCTCGGCAAGGCGCAGGAAATTCTTTGTGCCCTCGCCGAGACCGGGCATCCGGTGATGCTGCATAAGTCTGTGTGGGACATGACCCGTGCCACCGCGCCGTTGCTGGGCAAACTGCCGCAGTTCCGACTCTTCGATGCTGCGGAGGCGAACGGCCACGTGCTGATCTTTCCGCCGAGCAACGGCAAGTCTCTCGCGCTGAAAAAGCTCAAAGTGTGCCGCACCGCCATGCTCAGCGGCTGGGCGCTCACGCCAGGCGCGAGGTTTCGTTATCAAGTCGATGAAGTCTTTCCACTGAGCGATCACGCGGATCATCCCGAGCTGTTGGAGACCGTCGAACTCGTGAAACCACGTCGCGTGTGGCTCGTGCATGGTTACACACGCGAGTTTGCGGCAGAACTCAGAACCAGAGGAATCGAAGCGTGGACGCTGGAAAGAGATGATCAGTTGGAACTGGGCATCGAAGGTTCCAAGTTTCAGGTTTCAGGTTCCAAGTCGGAGGAGGTGTCTTGGGGCGAAGGCAGTTTTGTTGATTGGGCGCGGGTTTGCGCGGAGACGGCGGAGGTTTCGTCGCGCTTGCGGAAGGTGGAGCTGCTCGCGGGGGGGCTGCGAGGGCTGGATGAGGGCGAGTTGAAGCTCGCGGCGTTGTTTTCGACCGGCAGCACCGGTGACGGCGCGTTGAACACCGGCTGGGCGCTCATCAAACGGGCGTTGATCGAGCTCAGCGGGCTGAACGAGGCGGAGTATCGCGCCATCTCGCGTTCGCAGGCGGATGCGGGACGCACGGCCTTCCTCGTTTTGCAGCGTGCGGCGCTCACGCCGGAGAAGTGCGCTCTTGCCGATGTCGCGGAGGTATTTGAGCGTCTGCGCAAAGCTGGCAGCCAGATGGAGCGCGTCAGTTTGCTCAAAGCACGCCTGCACCTTCTCAGCGCCTGCGCAGGCTCATGGCTGGTGCGCTTGATGACCGGCGATCTGCGCATGGGATCGAAGGAAGGTCTCATTGAAGAAGCCGTGGCCACCGCGTTCGATGCCAAGCCCGATGACGTGCGCGAGGCGGCGATGCTCTGCGGCGACATCAGCGCGGCAGCGCTACTCGCGAAAGCGCAAAAGCTCCACGAAGCCACGCCGAGGCTTTTTGTGCCGATCAAGGTCATGCTTGCTTCGCCGGAAGAAACGGCTCAGGCCATTTGGGAGCGCCTTCCAGGCGAGAAAGTGTGGCTGGAGGACAAATTTGACGGCATTCGCGCTCAAGTGCATCGCAGCGCGGAGCGCGTGGAAATCTTCACGCGCGACCTCAAACCCATTTCCGGCCAATTTCCCGAGGTTTGCGCCTCGATGCGCCTTTTGAGCGATGACGTCATTTTCGACGGCGAGATCATCGCGCATGCCGAGGGCAAGAAACTGACCTTCTTCGATCTGCAAAAACGCCTCGGTCGGCGTGATCAGGCCGATCTTTTCCTGCCGAGCGAGGTGAGCGTTAAATACGTCGTCTTCGACCTGCTGTGGAAAAATGGCGTCTCGCTGCTCGAACGGCCTTTGGAAGCCCGCAGGGCTGAGTTGGAGGCTCTTCCGATGCCTACAGGCCTTGCAACGATCTCCGTCATCCAGGCCGCGAATGCCGAGGAGATCGAAGCCGCCTTCCTCGCCGCTCGCCGGCGTGGAAACGAAGGCCTCATCGCCAAAGAGGCTGTGAGCACTTACTCGCCCGGAAGACGCGGCAAATCGTGGCTGAAGCTCAAGAAGGCCTTTGCCACGCTCGAAGTCGTCGTCGTGAAGGCGGAGCAAGGTCACGGTAAGCGCAGCCATGTGCTGAGCGACTACACTTTTGCCGTGCGCGATGAATCGGAAGGCAACGCGCTCAAAGTCATCGGCAAGGCCTACAGCGGCCTCACCGATGCCGAGATCGAGGAACTGACGGAGCACTTCACGCAAACGACGCTCAGCCAGAAAGGCCGCGTGCGCACCGTGATGCCGCAGGTCGTGCTGGAGATCGCCTTCGACAGCATCCAGCCTAGCGACCGCCACAGCAGCGGCCTCGCCATGCGCTTCCCGCGCATCAAAGCCATCCGCCGCGACAAAACACCTGCTGAGATCGACACGCTGGCCTATGCGATGAAGCTGGCGGGCATCGTTTAGCGCTTCATCTTCGCGAAGAAGACGCGGGCGCTTTCCATGACGCCATACGCGGTCTCCTGCGGTGTCAGCTCGGCAGTTTGAATGCGCAGGTCGGCGAGGGATTTGTAGAGCGGTTTGCGCTCGGTGAGCAGGCGTTCGAGCTTGGCTTTCGGGTCTTCCTCACCGGCGAGCAGCGGACGATTGGAATTCATCGCGGTGCGGCGGGCGAGACGCTCGGGATCGGCATCGAGCCAGACTATATAGCCGAGATGGCGCAGGATGGGCAGATTGCGCGGCTGGGTGATGATGCCGCCGCCGGTGGCGATGACGCAGCCGCGTTTGCCCAGCAGCGAGCGCAGCGCGGCGGACTCGCGCAGGCGGAATCCGGCCTCGCCTTCGCTGGCGAAGATCTCGGGAATCGTTTGGCCCGCCGTCTCAACGATCATCGCGTCGGTATCGACGAACTGGAAGCCGATCATCTGCGCGACGATGCGACCGACGGTGGTTTTGCCCGAACCCATGAGGCCGATGAGCAAAATGTTCGGCTGGCGGGGCAACGGCACCTCTCCGCCGGTGTGGACGAGGCTTAAAATGGACGAGGCCAGTTCGGGGTCGTCCCGTAGAGCGACGAAGTAGCTCTCATAGCGCGGACTCCAACCGGTGGCGTGCAGCTTGGTGTTAGAGACGCGTTTGTGGCTCCAGCCGCGTTTGCGGTTGGGGTCGGGTTCACGTTCGGGCGGCATTTTGGTGCCGAAGGTCATGCACAGGCGCTCCAAGCACTGCCGCTGCGTCATCTGCGCGTCATCGACGATGTTGAAGATGCCGCCCAGACGCTGTGTGACGAGATGCACGAGCGCGGCGGCGGCGTCATCGGCGTGGATTTGATTGAGCAGGCGGCCCTGGCCGTTGTTGCCTTCGATGGCGGCCTTGCCTTCCAGCAGATTTTTCAACACGAAGGAGCGCCCAGGCCCGTAGATGCCGGCGAGACGTCCCACAGCTCCGTCAGCATTGAGCGCGATGTTTTCGGCCTCTCGCAACAGGCGGCCGGTGTCGCGCTCGGGGTCGGCAAAGCTGGTTTCATCGACGGTCTCACCGTTGATCTGCGGATAGACGCTGGTGCTGCTGGTGTAGAGCGCGAAGGCCTGCGGAAAGGCTGCCACGAGATGGCGCATGCCGTTCACATAGACGCTTTGATACATCTCCGCGCCACCACGGCTGGAGCTGGCGCAGTGAATGAAGGCCTCGATGCTCAGGGCATTGAGTTTGGCGGCGAGTGCGGCCACGGCGTTGCCATCGGAGATGTCGCAGGACTCCACACGCCAGGGTTTGACGGTGGCAAGACGCATGGCGGATTCCGGCGAGTGCGTGAGGCCGATCACTTCATGCCCAGCGGCATGGAGCTGATCCGCGGCCCGTTCTCCGACGAACCCACAACCTGCGATGAGCACCTTCATTGGGGACGGTGTTTCTTGTAGTATGCCACGACGCCGTTCACGACGCCGCGAACATAGTCCTCAATGGCGCTGGATTGCAGACGACCGGCGATGAGCGTGCGACCGAGGAAGTGGCCGTTCAGCAAACGGCGGTAGGTTTCTTCGTGGTTCATGACGTAGGGCTCCAGATAGACGACCGGGCACTGATAGAGTCGGTTCGCGAGGAGATTGCGGGCATAAACGTACGGGCTGGTGCCGACACGGCGAGCATTGGGCGTGGTGTAGAGGTAGGCGGGCAATCCCGTCGCAGAACTCATGCCACCGGCCACCGCCTCGGCGAGTGGCAGTTCTTCCTCATGAATGCGTGAGAAGAGGCGGTGCAACATCTCAAAGCGCACATCCTGCTGTTGCAGCTCCACCGGTGCGTAGCAGCCGTTCACGAGGACATGCAGGTGGTTCGCGGGCGAGAACTGCGGCGAAGTGGCATTCCCCCAGGCCTCGGCGTTGTAGTGCAGGCAAAGCACGACATCGGGCTTGATCGTGGCATTGACCTTTTTGGCGCGGGCGTGGATTTCACTGACGCGGTAGAAGAGCTTGTCGCTCTGCCACTGCACGGTGATGATCTTCGCGTCGCCTGTGAGGCTGCTGTAAGATTCCTGCGGCTGCGGAAAGCCAGCCTCTTTGAGGAGCTGACGCGCAGGGACGACGAGGTCGATCGGTCGCAAGGTGGTCACAGGCTCCAAGGACTCACGCACGAGACTGACATAAGCACCGAGATCCTTGAGACGTTGCGCA
>CAXNGR010000369.1:0-5031 GCA_964201265.1 Verrucomicrobiaceae bacterium | reverse complement strand
AGGGTCGTTTTCATGGATTCAGCGGGATAGTGACGGGCAGCGTGGCGAGGACTTCTTCCGGCTCGGCGTCCGCACCCATGCGGACGAGCAGGTATTGATACCGTGCGCCTTTGATGACGGGATTGCGGTCGAGGACGTAGATGTCGTGCGTGCTGCCAAAGACAGCTCCCTGACGCGGGATGACGGCGAGGTAGGGATCATGCACGAGCGTGGCGGGATCTCCGGCGGCGGTGGTGAGCTCATGCGCGACGGTTTCCATCAAAGGCGAGGCCTGCGTGGTGTCGCCGGTGACCGGTTGATTCGTGGCGGAGAGCTGCACGCGGTAGAGCACCAGCGGCCAGAGTAGTTTCGACGGCGCATCGTCGGGCGTGATCTCATGATAAAAGAGCAGCTTCGGATCAAGCTGGCCGGGCAGGAAGTAGCGCGGCATGGCGTTCGACGGGCCGGTGGCGCTGGCTTTGACGAAGTCCGGATTCTCACCGCGATACTCATATTCGCCGACGTGGATGCCCACTCCCTTCCAGGCCGTGCCGGAGCCGAGATTCGGTAAAAACACCGCCGCCACACCCGGATGAAAAGCCTCCGCCGCGCGAGCGGGCGGCAGCGGGCGGGTGGGCCAGGGGACGTTCACACTCACGCCGGTGGCCTCAGTGGCGTTCCAGAGGAAGCTGCCGAAATTTGAAAACGCGCCTGCGGCACGGCCGCCGCCAAAAGTGCCCTCACCGACCGCACGCACGGTGATCTCATATTCGTCGCTGCTGCTCACGGGCAGCAGCGCGGTGAAGACGGCGCCGTTTTCCTGCGTGCTGACCTGGCTGGTGACGACGGTTTGATAAATGCCGAACTCCAGCCCTTCACGCTGCGGATGACGCAGGCGGCCTTCTGCGAGGTTTCCGCTCTAACCGGAGCCTGCGAAGGTGGTGTGCGGTGAATTGGCACGGCGGGCGATCCACAGCTCAAAACGCTCCACGCCATGCGGGGCGCAGGCCCAGCGCAAACGCATGCGCGGAGCACCGGCGGGGCCTTCTTCGGGCTCAGGACGCAGCAGGCGCGGCACGGGCAGTTCCGCGTCATTGATGACCTGGATGCAGCCGAGGAATACGAGCCGGCTGGGCACGCCGTCCTTGTCCACGCCCTGCGCGTAGTAGCAGACACGCGCGGCACCCGCAGGCACGGCGAGGTCTTCCTGCGTGATGGGATCATTGTCATTGCCGAGCACCTGCGTGCTGAGGAGCGTGAGCGGGCCGTCATCGACCCGGCGGTAGAGGCGCAGCTCGCGCGAGCCCGCACCCGGCGTCGCGCCGATGACCACCGGCACGCGTGCACTGCTGACGGGATCGACCGAGAAATGCGTGGAGCCTCCGGGGCCGCCTGCGGGGATGTTTTGAGACAGAATGGAGGCCGTCCACAGCACGACGAAGCGCACATCCTCCGACTTTGTGGGCGGTGTGATGCCCGCAGGCACCCAGTTGCTGATTTTTCCGCCGCGAGTGGCTGCGCGGCAGTAAAGCGTGCCGGGCCATTCATTGCGGGAGAGGTAAAGCGTGGCCGCCTGCGACTCCACGCCATCGCGGCCGAAGTACACGCGCCCCAGTTGCTCGCCGGGATTGTTGCCGATGCGGAATTCCGCCCACTCGTAGCTGCGCTGTGTGGTGGCTCCGCAGATGAGCTGGAGGTGCAGCATGTTTTCCGGCAGATTTTCCTCCAAATCCGTGCCGAAGGAGGTGTAAACAAGCTGTGGCGTGTGCGTGCGGATCACCAGTTCGCCGCTTGGAGAGCCGGGGCCTTCCGCCTGACGCAAAATGCCGCGTGCCGGGGCGCTGTGTGCACTGACATTGCTGCCGCCGGAGGAGGCATCGACCGCTTTGACGGTGTAAAAGAACAAGCTGCCGCTCACATTCGGCTGGCCGTTCGCAGGCGGCAGGCGTGGAGCGCCCGCGCCGGTGTCATCGAAGATGAACTCGGTGGTGGCGTTGTGATGCGGCACGATGCCGATGCGCCGCGCGTTCGGGTTCGCGCGGAACTGTGCGATCTCCTCCAGCGAGGTCCAGCGGAAGATGTGATACTCCACGATGCTGCTGCTGGCGTCCGTGGCATGCGGCCAGCGCACGCGGAGATGCTGCGCGCGTTTGTTTGCGGCAAAGGTCACCTCGTTTGTCACACGCACATCTTTCGGCGGCAGCGGCGCGAGGCGGTCGTGCAGTGTCACGAGCGTGCCAGCGGACACCGCGCTATCACGCCCGAGGATGTCCACGCTGGTGACGAAGTAATAATACGCCTTCCCATCGCGGAACGGCTCCTGGCCCGCCTCGAAGCGGCGGTTGTCATCGACGATGAAAAAGGTGTCGTGTTCGTTCGCATCGTTCGCTTGGTCCGAGTTGAGTGATTTTTCCGGCGTGATGACCGGTTCGTTCACGCGGGTGACCTCGCCAGCAGGCGCGGCGAGCAGCGCGGCGACGCTCGGCTGCGTGAGATGCCACTGACGGCTGGCGTGCTCGGTGTAGTCCCTGTCCACGCGGTAAAGATGAAAGCCCGCGAGCAGCGTGGAGCGGTCACGCAGCGCATCCGGCGTGGCCCAGCGCAGGTGCGCGGCGAGGTGCTCCTCCTTGCGATGCACCGCGTCACGCGTTACCTCCACCGGCTTGCCTGGCGCTGTCAGAGCAGCACCAGCGGCGGTATTCACCGTCACACGGCCCAGCACGCGGAGGTCGCGATTGCCCGCGGCATCGTACTCACGCAGTTCATAGGTGTAGATGCCTGCGGCCGGAAGGCGGTCCGCGTGTCCGTGGCCCAGCGCCATGGCCACGAGCGGATTGCTGCGGGCGAGGAAGGCCAGCGAGGCACGCTTCTCCGCGTCATTTTGCGTGCCGCGAACGGCGGCGGAGAGCTTTTCCGCCAGCGTGACCGTTCCGGCGGGAATGACGCTCTGAAACAGCGTCGTGATGCCGTGATCCAGCTCCACGAGGTCCTGGCCGAGCATCTGCGCACGCGGCTCCAGCGCACGGATGACACGCGCGTCCGGCTGCGCGGTGGTGACGCTCACGCGGGCGAAATTTCCGCCGGACTTGCGGTAAACGGCCAGCGTCTTGTTTTGCAGCAGCGCGGCGTCATCCGTCTGCCACAGCAGCCAGGCCCAGTGCTCGGCATTCACGGCCTTGGTGGTGCCCACGGTGGTCAGCAGGCCCAGTTCGGCGAATATGGCGTCGTCATCATTCTGCGCGCGCAGCAAGGGCGCGGCCAGCAGGGCCAGCGTGAGGAGAAAAGCGGTCGTTTTCATGGAAAGGCAGTTTTTGGTGTGATCAATAGTCCGCGTCCCAGGAGCCGTTCTGGTAGGTGATGCGGACGGATTTGTTGAAGCGCTTGCAGAAGGGGCACACGCCTGCTTTGCCCTTGATGCGGCCCTGGCCGGAGAAGCGGAAATCATCCCCGCGCTTCACGCCGATGAGGTCCACCGTGCCGCGCACGCTGATGAGGCACAGCGCCTCGCCGCTGCAGCTCAGATGCGCCAGCCCGCCCCAGGTCGGTCCTTGTTCAGAATAAAACGCGCCCAGGCCCACTCCGGCGCTGATGTTGAAAAGGCAGCCCCAGTCCACGATGGGCATGCGCCCGGCCCCAAACACATAACCGCCCGCAAATCCGCCGCCGCCGAGCAAGTCACCTAGCTGCGGATTGATCAGCCGGATCGGCTCCAGGTCGCAACTACGCCCGAGGAAGATGCCGCCATCCAAGCCGCTGCCGGACATGCGCACGGCACCGGCGAGCCCGAGGTAGTTTTCGCCAAAACTCTCTAAATTCGGCGCGATGCCGATTTTCATCGTGCCGCGCAGCTCTTCGACCTCCGCGGTGGCAAACTCCAGCTTGCCGCTCGTCATTACAAAGCCGCCACCGACGCTGATCGGCAGCGGCAGAGGCACGCCGTCCGTCTTGAAACCGATCTGGCCGCTGAGATTCGCCTTCATGCCGGGATTGATCCACTCCAGGCTCGCATCCCGCGCCCCGAGCGTGACCTCGGCAAAATCCGCCGCCGCGGCCTGTCCAGGGCCGGGACAGCCGCCGGGGCCGGTGGCGTTCATCTGCTGAAAGCGGAAGAAGCCGTCAAAGCGCAGCGGATCACTCTGCGGCACGCCCAGCTCCACCAGCGCGTCGAGATGCAGCTCCCGCAGCGAGTCATCTTCAATGTGCGCATGACCGGTGACGCGGCCGGCTTTGACCACTTCGTTGATCTTTTTGCCGTAGTCGTTGATCGTGTCATCCAGCGTGGCGAGGTGGGCGCTCAGAGCGCGGCGCAGGACGGCATTGATCTCCTCAAACCCAGCGTCCACTGCCTCGCGGAAGGCCAGATGTACCACTTGCAGGCGCTCACGCACCGCGCCGCGCATTTCCTCGATCACGGGCTCGGTCATGAGGCGGCTGCGCAGCTCGCGGCGCACGCGTTCTTTGATCTGCGTGCGCAGACCTTCCACATAGGCCTCCACCTCGGCCTCGGTGACCAGGTTTTCATCCAGACGATCAAACGCCGCGTCGATCTCCGCCTGCACCGCGTCGGCGACCTGGTTCAGCAGCGAGTTCGCGAGCTGGCTGACGAGTTTTTGATCGAGCTGGAGCTGGAAGGCGCTCAGCTCGCTCAATAACGACTGCCCGTTTGCCAAACTGCCGCGCAGATCCTGCACGGAGGCGCGGATCTGGTCCATGGAGGTCTTGATCTGATCGAGCGAGGCGCTCGCTTCGTTGATGTATTGAAACATCGGAGCCTGCTGGATCACATTCGTGAATTGAGGTGCGAAATCGCCCACCAGCGCGTTCACGAGGCCCGCGGCTTTTGTGCGCGGCGAGTAGTCAAACTGGCCGTCGCGGCCCAGCAGGCCCGCTTCCGCGTTTGGCAGCGGATTTCCCACTTCGCCCGCATTTCCCGCGAGGGCGAAAAGGCTGTCGCTGATGGCTCCGAGCTTCAAATCGAGCGTGGGAACGAGTCCTGACGGCGCACCGACCGTGCCGACCAACCCTGCGAGCGTGTTTTGCAGCGGTGTGATA
>CAXNGR010000368.1:0-5040 GCA_964201265.1 Verrucomicrobiaceae bacterium | reverse complement strand
CTGGCGGGCGAAACCGTCCGTCTCATCGCAGGAGCTGAGGACAGTGCCGGGCATACGCGCACTTTGGTGATCGGGGACTTCAACATGAACCCCTTCGAGCCGGGCATGATTGGCAGCGAAGGTTTTCATGCTGTCCTGGATCGGCGCATCGCAGCCACCGGCCAGCGCAAGGTCCAAGAGCGTTCTCGACCGTTTTTCTACAATCCCATGTGGCGGTTCATGAACGATGATCGCCTGCCGTTTTGCGGTAGCCACTACTACCGAAAAAGCGTGCCGTTTTGCCACTTCTGGAACACGTTTGATCAAGTCCTGATCCGGCCGGAATTACTGCCCGCTTTCGACGATGCAGGTTTGTCTCTTGTGGACTCAGCAGGTGGGAAGTCTCTACTGGACGCGAACTGCCGACCGAATAAGTTCCTTCATTCTGATCATCTGCCAATTCATTTGAACCTTAACCTCTAGCTGCCATGCCAACAAAAAACATGTGGGGTGATCTCCCAACAATGGAGGACACCGTGACGCCGCTGCAAATCATGCGCGAACAGGCAAACGTCTTGAAGCAAGCAACCCGAGGACTGCTGAATGCGTCTATTACCACCACGCCCCTGACGCTAGGCCGGATGCGTCACAGCTTTTACCTAGTCGCACCGTTATTAAACGATTACAGGCATCTGTTGTTCAGTGTCGAACATGGCATCGACTCTTATCCAGCGACATTTTCAGCGCCGCGCATGGACAAGGCCGCTTCATGTAAGAAACAGAAGGACTTTGAATTGATGCTGACGATGTTGTTGCAAGATGCCAGCACGCGCAAAGCGGTTGCTTCGCTAATCGCAAACTCGCAAGCGATCAAGCAGGCTGCTTGATCGTCTGTTTAACAAAAACGCCACCCGCATGTTTTGTGCGGAGGCTGTTGATGAGCTTGTTTTGGGTGGGAAGAAAGGCGGCGGGAGCGTTTTAATGATCCCAATCAAAAGCTCGTCATGACCGTTCAATCACGATAACATCCACGAATTATGAAAACGGAACTGCCGCCCATTCTGGAAACGAAGCTGGCTGATTTTCGTCAGCGGGTTTGGACGGTGAAGCTGATCGAGGGATTGCTGGCGGCGGGGTTTGGGCTGGCGCTGTCGTATTTGCTCGTGTTCGCGCTGGATCGCGTGATGGAGACGCCGGTGTGGCTGCGGGCGTCGTTGCTGATTGCCGGGGCGCTGACGTTGGGACTGGGACTGCCGCTGAAGTGGCATCGCTGGGTGTGGCGGCAGCGGCAGTTGGAGGATGCGGCGCGCTTGTTGAAGCGGACCTTTCCTCGGCTCGGCGACCAGTTGCTCGGCATCGTGGAGTTGTCGCGGCATGAAGACGCGTCGCGCAGCGAGCGGCTGGTGCAGGCGGCGATGACGCAGGCAGCGGAGGCGGTGAAGGACAAGGATTTTACACACGCGGTGCCGGAGGCGAAGCATGTGCAGTGGGGCTGGGCCGCAGGTGTGACGGCGCTGCTGGCCGTGGCGGCGCTGACTTTGCTGCCAGACGTGGCCTGGAATGCTCTGGCACGCTGGGCGACGCCGTGGCGCGATGTGGAGCGTTTTACCTTCGCGAAGATCGAGGCGCTGCCGGACCGGCTCGTCGTGCCGTATGCGGAGCCGTTTGATTTGAAGGTGCATCTGCAAAAGGACACGCGCTGGTCACCGGGCCAGGCGAAGGCGCGGATTGGTGATCAACCGGCAGTGCTGAGCGGTTTGAAGGAGAGCGCGTATCCGCTGGCGTTTCCGCCGCAGAAGGCAGACGCGGAGTTGCTGCTGTCTTTGGGCGATGTGCGGAAGACGGTGAGCGTTTTGCCGCGCACGCGTCCGGAACTGACGACGCTGTCCATTCGCACGCGGCTGCCGAAGTATCTGCAATACAAGACCGAGCCCGTGACGGAGGTGCATGGCGGTTCGGTGAGCGTGTTGAAGGGCGCGGAGGCGGCGCTGGAGGCCACGGCATCGCGAGAGCTGGCCTCGGCGGAGGTGGACGGCGTGAAGGAGAAGGTTTCCGGCGCAAAGATCGTGACGCCATTGCGGAAGATCGACACGGACGTGGAAAAACGTGTGATGTGGCAGGATCGCGATGGTTTGACGCCGCGTGAGCCGCTGGTGCTACGAATCAACGCGATTGACGACGAAGCTCCAAGGCTTGCCGCACGGCGCGAGACTCCGGAGCAGGTTGTTTTGGACTCGGAGGTCGTCGCGTTTGATGTCAACGTGGAGGACGACTTCGGCATCCGCCGCACGGGCCTGGAATGGCGCAGCGTTAACGATGACAAGACGAAGGGCGAGAAGATCGCCGCCGCAGGCGAGCCGGAAAAGAAGACGCTGGCCGCGAAGGCGACGTTCAGCGCTTCGCGTGACGGCGTGGAGCCGCAGACGCTCGAAATCCGTGCCTGGGCGGAAGATTACCTGCCGAACCGGAAACGCGCGTATTCGTCGGCCTTTCTGCTGCATGTGCTGAACAAAACGGATCATGCGCTGTGGCTGACGGAGCAGTTCGGCAAGTGGCTGGAGTCGGCCCGCGAGACGTATGAGCGCGAGCAGCAGCTTCACGCGACGAACAAAGAACTGCGCGAAATGAGCGCCGCAGAGCTGGACCGGCCGGAGAACCGCCGCAAAATCGCGCAGCAGGCGAGCGCGGAGAATGCGAACGCTTCTCGGCTGGGCGCGCTGAACCAAAGCGGTCGCAGTTTGGTGGAGCAAGCAACGCGGAATGATGAGTTCGACGCGGCGCGGCTCGAATCGTGGGCAACGATGCTCAAGTCACTGCAGGACATCGCGAAGAAGCGGATGCCGAGCGTGGCGGAGTTGCTGAAGGAGAGTTCGGGGGCGAAGGCTGGCGCGAAGAGCGATGGGCAGCCACCAAGCGAAGGGCAGAGGGCGAAGGGCGAAGGGGAAAGCAAGGCACCGAGCAAGCCTTCGGCACCGCAGATCGCGAACGGGGCGGATTTGCCGAAGGGGGCGCAGGCTGGGAAGGCTTCGACGGAGGAGCAGAAGAAGGCGAACATGCCGAGCATCGCGGACAAGGAAGGCTCGATGAGCAAAGCGGAGCAGGAACCGGCTGATCCGAAGGCAAAACCTTCGCCACCGAAGCCGAGCACGATGAAACTGCCAATAACGCAGATGGCGGCGGCGCCGTCGAAGAAGCAGGACGGCGAGGCAGAGACGAAGCCGGCAGAAACTCCGGCGCAGCAGAAGATGGACGAGGCGATTGATGAGCAGAAGCTGCTACTGGCTGAGTTTGCGAAGGTGTCGGACGAGCTGGCGGCAGTGTTGGCGAGTTTGGAGGCGAGCACGTTTGTGAAGCGGCTCAAAAAGGCGTCACGCGATCAGCTCGTGGCGGCGAAGGACTTGAACACGAAGACGCTGAGCGCTTTCGGCTTGGAGAAGCAGCCGGTGAAGGACGCGGCGGGCATCGCGGAGCACGAGAAGAAGCAGAGCGAAGTGGTGCGCGTGATTCAGGGCGATCTGGAGGCGTATTTTGCGCGGAAGCCGGAGATGCATTTCAAGAATGTGATCGGCCAGATGAAGGAGACGCAGGTGGTGAGGATGCTGGCCTATCTGGGCGATCAGGCGGCCTACAACTTGAGCGGCAGCAGCATGGCGGGCGCGGAGTTCTGGGCCGACACGCTGGACCGCTGGGCGGAGGAGATGGTGGCGGCGAGCGAGTGCAAGTCGTGCAGCTCATGCAGCAGCGACAGCCTGCCGCCGGAGATCGTGCTCCAAGTGATGAAGGCGCTGCGCGATGAGATGAAGCTGCGTGACGAAACTCGTGAGCTGGAGAACGCCAAGGCGGCGCTGGCAGAGGGCGAGCACGCTAAGAAGTCGATGAACTTGGCCTCGAAGCAATACGGCATCCAGGCAGCGGTGCGCGGCGCGTTTGATGACATTTTGAAGCTGCCGCAAGGGAATGAGAAGTTTACTCGTGAGCTGAAGCTCTTGAACGCTGTGCAAGGCGTGATGATGGAAGCGGCGGGCATTTTGGACAAGGCGGACACGGGAACTGTGGCCATCGCGGCGGAGACGGAGGCGATTGAGCTGCTGCTCCAGGCGAAACGCCAAGGCAAGGGTGGCGGCGGTGGAGGATCGAACCCTGGCGGCGGCGGCAAGGCGGACTCAGCTTCCGAGGCGGCGCTGGCTGATCTGGGCGAAGGATCGGACGCGGAATCGAGCGCGGAATCGCGGCCTGTGGGTCAATCGACCGGCAAGGCCGGGCGCGAGCTGCCGGAAGAGTTCAAGACGGGCCTGGACACTTATTTCAACAAGCTGGAGTCAGGAGGCATGCTTAAATGATGCGGCTGGTTCTGACGCTTTCACTACTGAGTTTCGTCTGTGCGCAGGCTCAGACTTATTTGCCGCGTTCGGAGTTAAAAAAGCCGCTTTCTGAAGCGGTGGAGAAGGTGCTGGCGGAGTTTGTGGAGCGGTGCGCGGTGGAAAAGCAGAAGCAGCTCACCACACACATGGAGGAGGTGCTGAAGGCGGTGGATGCGGCGGCCAAACTCACGGCTGAGGAGACTGCCGCGATGCAGGAGCCGACGAAGAAGGCGGTGGAGTCCGCGGTGAAGGCCTGGAAGCAGCCGGGCGTGGTGGCGATGCGCACTTACCTCAGCCGCACCTCCGATGCGGCGGCCACACGCCATATCAACGGCTGGAAACCGGATCTGGCAGGCTTGAACGAGCCGGTGGAAGCCTGGACGCCGCCAGAGCAGGATGCTGAATGGCTGGCGGCTCTGCGCAAGACGCTGGGCGACGCACGCTTCAAGGCGTGGAGCGACGCCAGCGCCCAAGAGCGGAAGAAAATCGACGAGGAGATCAGCAGCTACCTGGAGCGCTGGGTGAGGGAGTCACGCGGACCGATGAACGAGGACTTGCAGGCGCAGATCGGGCTGATGAAAACGAAGCTGGCTTTGAATGAAGGACAGGTCGCCGCGCTGAAGAAAGCTGCGGAGAGACTGCTGGACCGGATCACCGAGGCGGAGCGCCAGCGTGCTGCGGCCATGCTGCGACCGATGCC
>CAXNGR010000367.1:0-5047 GCA_964201265.1 Verrucomicrobiaceae bacterium | reverse complement strand
CGCGCCACGGATTCGACAAAGCGCAAGTCAGCCGCCTTGTTCGCCCCAACGCCAAAGGTTTTTGTGGGTGTGTTCACGCTCACAAAGATGATGTCCGCCGCATGGATGGCTTCCTTCACCGCCGTGGAGAAAAACAGGTTCCGATCACGTGCCTCACGGACGAGTTCATCGAGACCCGGCTCATAAACCGGCAGCTCATCCGAGTTCCAGGCCGCAATGCGGTCAGCGTTGAGGTCCACCACATCGACACGGATGTGCGGGCATTTGTTGGCGATCATCGCCATCGTGGGTCCTCCGACGTAGCCGGCACCGATGCAGCAAATTCTCATGATTCGTTAAAAGGGGAGTTCTGATGAAGTTTTCACAAGGACTGTGAAGATGGAAGGCATACAAAAGCAGGTGAGACTGCTGCACGAAAGCACTTTCCTGCTCTCTTTCGTGCCGCAGGGCGAGGTGGGTGCAAGTGACGAGATCGAAACGCGTTTTCAACGGCCATGCGCCTCGTGCTTCTTTTCTTACTAGCCCTCTGCTCAGCTCTGCCTGCCTCACAGCCAAACATAGTCTTCATTCTCGCGGATGACTTCGGCTACGGCGACCTCGGCTGCATGGGCTGCAAAGACATCGCCACACCGAACATCGACCGTCTTGCGGCGGAAGGCGTCAAATTCACCGACTTCTACGCCAACGCCCCTGTTTGCACCCCCACGCGCACCGGATTCATCACTGGCCGCTGGCAGCAGCGCTGCGGGCTGGAGTTTGCGTTCGGGTACCAGGTGGAGCAGTTCCGCCGCGTGAATGGTGCCTGGGTGCCGGAAGAAGATATTCACGCTCTCGGCCTGCCGTTGGGAGAGGTCACCCTCGCGCAAAAGCTCAAAGCGGCGGGCTACGCCACCGGTGCCTTCGGCAAATGGCACCTCGGCTTCAAGGACGAGTACAATCCGGTGAATCGCGGTTTCGACGAGTACTTTGGCGAGCTGCTCGGCCATGCCGACTTCTACAAGCACGCCTACTACGACGGCACTTACGCCCTCCGGGACGGCCTCCAGCCCGTGAAACGCGAGGGCTACTTCACCGACCTCGTCAACGAGCGCGCCGTGAAGTTCATCCGCGAGCACCAAAAGAAGCCCTTTTTCTTGTATGTGCCACATCTGGCCGTCCACGCCCCGTTTCAGCCGCCAGACGCACCTGAAACACCGATGGTCACCAAAGAGTCGATGCACCATGGCAGCCGCGCCATTTACAAGGCCATGGTCGAGCGCATCGATCACGGTGTCGGCATGATTCTGGCCGAACTGGAGAAAACCGGCCTCACCGACAATACGCTCGTCGTTTTCTCCAGCGACAACGGCGGCGAACGCTACAGCCGCAACGCCCCGCTCTTCCATCACAAGGCCACCGTTTGGGAGGGCGGAATCCGGGTGCCCTGCGTCATGCGCTGGCCTGCTAAGCTGCCAAAAGGCAAAATCACCTCGCAAATGGCCATCACCATGGACTTGCATGCGACTTTTCTGGCAGCAGCCGCTGCCAAATCACCACCCGAAAAGCCGCTCGACGGCATCGACCTTGTCCCGTTGCTGCTCAGCGACGCCAAACCGCTCGAACGCACGTTTTTCTGGCGCATTGACCGCTCCAATCGCAAACAGAAGGCCATCCGCCACGGGAAATGGAAGTACATCAATGATGGCAACACGATGGACCTCCTGTTCGATCTCGAAACCGACATCGGCGAGCGTGTGAATCTCGGCTACCAGCAGCCCGAGGTGCTCGCAGACCTCAAAGCACGTCTGAAAGCCTGGGAGGCCGAAATGGACGCCAGCGAGCGTGACATCTGGGTGCGCTGAACGTGGATCACTTGAAGAAACGCCGCACGGAATCCACCGCACGGTCCAGTGTCTTCTCCACCGCACTTTTTGGTGGTGGCGGAGGCGTCCTTTTCTTCACAGACACGGGTTTGGAGGCAGGCTTCTTCACCGGGCCGCTGCTGCTTGGTTTTGGCTTCGGCGTTGGCGTCGTTTTTGGCTTGGTCTCAGCCACGGTGGTCTTTTTGGCCTCCCCTTTCGGCTCTGCCGGTTTCGCGTCGGGCTTCGGCTCGGATTTTGCCTCCGTCACCATCGCGACGGCCTTGCGAACCTCTTCATCAGGCTTGCCCACCACCACTGGAACCGAAGGCTGAGGTGGCGCGGGTGCCGCCACGACAACAGGCGGCGCGGCAGGCAGCAGGCCGGGCGCAGTGCCGTAGCCATGAAATTTCGAAGTGCTTTCCGCCTTGGGCAGATGAAAATCAAACACACTCACACCGCTGCGGCGCAGGCCCTCGAAGCTGCGACCGTCGCTCGCGCCGAAGACGACGCGTTTGCCGCTTTTCTTGAGCTTGCCGAGGTAAATCATGACATGCGTCACCGGCAGCTTGCGCTTGGTTTCCATCGTGTTCGTCCAAAACAACAGATCTCCAGGCTTCAAATTCGTGAACTCCGCGTGGTCGAAGGCCGTGGCGGTGGGTGTCAGATGAAGCTGCGTCTTCTTTTCCACCCACTGACACATCTCGTCTGACTGGCGCGGCACGCCTTTCAAGCCTTGGAATTGCAGCACATGATACACCGTACCGGAGCAGTCCATGCCCCCCTTGTTCGGCTCATTCGAGCCATACATGTAGCTCAGTTCCAGCCGCGTCAGCGCCAGGGCGCTCTGCACGAGGCTCTGCACCTGCTTGGGATAACTCTCAAAGCCGCTGAGGTCGTCGATGCTGATGGTGGAAACGGCGGCGGGCGGCGGCGTTTCGGCTTTCACAGCCTCCTTTTTCGGAGTCTCTGTTTTTTTGTTCACTTCCGCGTGCGTGATCGAAATCGCGGACAACAGAACCATCAGAAACCGCAGGGGAGTACTCATAAACGTCAGGTGTGAGGGGTAGCAGACTGTGGTTGGACGCCATTGCAGGCGATTTGATCAATTCATGCGCCCACCAGCTTGAGACCCCACGCGATCACAAGCGGCGTTGTAGCACAGCTCACCACCGTGGTCGCCATGACCACTTGCACCGCCGTGGACGCATGACCGCCGTAAAGCCTCGCGATCATGATATTGAACACGGCGGATGGCATCGCTGCCTGCACGACGATGACACGCTTCAATTCCGTGGTGATCGGCAGAAAATAAGCGGTCGCAAGGAAGACCAGCGGGATGATGCCCAGACGCAGCACCGGGCTGAAAACAGCCACCTTCCACTGCATCGCCCCTTGGCCCCACAGATCCGCGATGGACGCGCCGATGAGCAGCACCGCCAGCGGCACCGCACAGGCTCCGAGCATGGCGAAGGTGTTGTGCGCGATTTGCGGCACATGCACATGCAGGCCGGTGAAGTTTAGCAGCAGGGAGACCAGGATCGTCATCACTGGCGCATTGAGCGCCAGGCGCCACGGCGCTTTGTCCAAACCGGTGAGCAGGCCCACACCGGCCGTCCAGCAGGCCAGCTCAACCCCGAGTGTGAAGGTGAACAACACGCCGAGCGTGCCCTTGTCAGGAAACAGCGCTGTGACGATGGGAATGGCCACGAAACCATAGTTTTGCAGGCCACAGGCCACGCTGAATGTGCGGCGCCCCTCGCCTTTCTTCAGTCCGAGCAGCGGAGATACGAAATAGGCGAATGCGATGCCGATCGCGACGAGCGAGTAACCCAAACCGGCCGCGATCAGCACCGGTCCGAGCTTCATCACCGCCGGATTGCCCACCACGCGCTCGATGATCAGCGCCGGCGTCAGCATCATCACCGAAAGCTTCATCAGGCTCGTGTCAGACTCCGGCTTCAGCAGTCCTGTCTTGCGAGCCAGCGCCCCAGCCGCCATCGTCAGATAGACGGGCACTGCCACGGAGAGAATGCTGAGGTAATCGAGCATGGAACGCCCTCCCGCTAGGTCGTGAATGGCCGATGTGCAAGTGCCGCGACATTTAGCCGCGTTTCCACACCATCCACAATTCTGGTGGAGCGGCAGCACGATTGATCGGACGCAGGTGCTGCACCTCAAACCGCCGCGGCTCCAGCGTCACCGCCCATTCGGCGATGCTGCGCCCCTCCTCTGCCCCGCCTTCGTGTCCGGGATAAACCGCGATCGTGAGCAGTCCGCCCGGTTTGAGCAGCTCCAACGCCTCCCGCACCGCGATCATCGTCGTCTCGGTGCGCGTGATGAGGGTTTTGTCCGTGCCAGGCAGGTAGCCGAGATTGAACATCACCGCGCTGATTCGGGCATGCAGCTCCGTTGGCACATGTTCGCGCATCGTCTCGTGCCCGGAATGAACCAGCGTCGTCATCTCCGCCGGAACACGCTTCGCCGTTTCCACCAAAGCCGCCGCCTGCACATCAAACGCAAACACATGCCCGCCCGGACTCACGCACTGCGTCAAAAACAGCGTGTCATGCCCGTTCCCCATCGTCGCATCCACCACCACATCCCCCGGCCTCAGACGGTCCTTCAGCATTAATTGCGCCCACAGCACGGAGGAAGGCAGGCCGCCGTTCGGGCTGGCGAGGAGAGGCGGGGAGGAAGCAGACATGCACGGACGTTAGCTCGCTCTCCACTCGAATAAAGCCGGGAGTGATCGCTGAGCACTTCCATGTCGGCGGTTTGATGTTTGCGACCGCAGAAACTGCATCACCCCGAAGTCGGCAAGACCGCGAGGCTGTTGAAGGCGGTGGTGTGAGCTTCACTTTCTGCGCAGCCGAAGGAGCCGAATTAAAACATAAGCAACGAAGCTCCAGACAACAACGGACAGGGCTACAGCAACAAGGAATGGGACAAATGGCGGCAGATATGGCTCTAAAATGAGAGCCGGATAATGCAGCATGATAAGCACCAAGCCGAATCCACCAGGCTTGCATGAATCACCAAACTCAATCCCCGAGAACATCAGCACCAAAAGCATGCCCTCGATCACGATCCCCGAGATGATGGCTTTCACTCGGAGATTCATCACGGTAAACCGTTTCAAGTTCCACTAGCAGCAGGCGCTCGCCTTTTCCTTCTCGCAGGAATGATCGCAGCACGGACTCAACGGC
>CAXNGR010000366.1:0-5048 GCA_964201265.1 Verrucomicrobiaceae bacterium | reverse complement strand
GGTGAGCTTTCTCAACCGCGCCGCGCTGGAGAAGGTTTTTTACAGCGTGCCACGCGGCGGGCGGGTGCTCATTGATGCTCGCAGCACCGATTTCATCGACCCGGATATCCGTGATCTGCTGTCCGATTTGCGTGATAAAACGGCACCCGCGCGTGGTGTCGAGATGAGCTTTGTCGGGATGAGAGATCATAACTTCATCGACGATCATGTGCAGTTCATCGACTACACGAGCCGTGAAGTCCAAAGTGGTCTCACTCCGCAATCTGTACTGGAGATTTTGCAGGCTGGCAATCAGCGGTTCCTCGCCGGTGAACGCATCGAGCGTGATTTCAATCGGCAGGTGGCCGCCACGGCGGCTGGCCAGTTCCCGATAGCGGCAGTGCTCGGCTGCATTGATTCGCGGGCACCAGCGGAGGTGGTCTTTGACCTCGGCCTTGGCGACATCTTTAGCGCCCGTGTGGCTGGAAACATCGCCACGAGCGAGCTACTAGGCAGTTTGGAATACGCTTGCGCCGTGGTCGGCTCGAAGCTCGTCGTGGTGCTCGGACACACGAGCTGCGGCGCGGTGAATGCAGCGGTCGATCTGCTCGCGGCGGCCAAGAAAGCCAGCGAAGCCACACCTTGTGCCAACCTCGACGGCCTCGTCATCGAGATCCAGCGAGCCATCAATCCCGCCACGCTGAAGAAGCCCGATCAATGGTCCCCCGGCGAAAAGGCAGCCTACACCAACGAGATTTCACGCCTCAACGTCCTCCAGACCATTCAGACCATTCGCAAGCGCAGCAGCACGCTGAACAAGCTCGTCGAAGAAGGCAAAATCGCCATCGTAGGTGCCCTTTACGACGTTACCAGCGGTGAGGTGAGCTTTTTCCAGACAGCGGAGTCGAGCATTGCAAAGCTCAACGTGCCGATGGCGACCCTAGCGGCCTGAGCCTCTCACTTATCCTCATCCCACCACTTCAGCAGCATCTGCCGTGCGCGGTAAACGCGGCCCTCCACGCCGCGTGAGGAGCAGTTCATGACCTGTGCGCATTCCTCATGGCTCAGACCTTCCATGGTGGTGAGCATCAGCACGGCACGGAGTTTTTCTGGCAGCACGGCTAGGCCTCGCTCGAGTTTTTGCATCTCACTGTTGAGTTCGGCGCTGGCGGCCGGGGACTGCTGCGGGCAAAGCGGGGGCTGCTCCACATCTTCGAGCGCGATGGTGCTGTCACGTTGCCTCGCTGCTCGTGTCTTCGCGCGGTCACGGCATAAATTCAGCGCGATCTGATACAGCCACGTTGAAAGCTTCGCGCGGCCTTCAAACTCCGGCAGCGCTTGCCAAGCACGCACGAACGCGTCCTGGCAGACTTCTCGCGCGTCCTCCACGCAACGCAGCCAGCGGCAGCAGAAGCCAAACAGGCGTTCCTCATGTTGCTGAACGATCCACTCGAAAGCAGCCATGTCTCCCGCCTGCGCGTCGCGGATTTTCTGCTGCTCCACGCCCTCCGGCGTTGCAGCCGCCGCCTCCGTGATGAGGAGGTCAAGGCTCGCGGGCAAGGCTGTCATGAGTCCATTCCACCAGTTTTTTGGCCTGCGCTGGCCGCAGGTAACGCTTCATCGCGAAAAAATGATCCAGCGTCAGGCGCTGCAGCTCGCCTTGGGCCATATTCATTCGTTCGAGCGCGGATTTCAGCCGCGCATCATCCACTTTGGCCTCGCTGATGGTTGCGGCCACCTCTAGGCCGGCGGCGCGAATTTCCTCCTTCAGGCGGACACGCTGCTTCTCAAACTCCGCCTCGATCGGCTCCAGCGTTTCGTGCTGCTCCGGCGTGATGTCGAGATGCTCGTGCATCCACGCGTGGAAATCCGGCTCCGCGTGATCATGCGCATGGCTTTCACCGTGACGATGCAGCGTCCAGTCCGTGACGAACCATGCGGTGCCACCGGCCAGTACGGCGGAGAAAAACATCGAGATGAGCACCCATTTCACACGCGAGGTCATTTCGGCAGTCCTTCCTGGAAAAGTTTCATTCGGGGTGGCTTCGAGTGTGTGTGATCCTGCAGCGCCTTCGACCAGCCGATGGCTCCTGCGGTCACGATGCCAGAGAGGGCGGCCAGAGCGAGCACCCAGAGCACAAACGAGCGCCACCGACGGGCGCGACCGTCATCCACGCGTACACGTGCCATGATCTCGTGTTCCAGCGTGGCTGGAGGCACGGCAGGCACCGTGGTAGCGGCGCGCTGGAGCATGCGGTTGAGATCGGTGTCGTTCATCCGCGCAGAATAAGCACAATCTGCCGCAAATATTGAATCTTTTTCAGTCGCCCAGGTTCTAACAGCATAACATCCACCGCAGGCCATGAACGCCAATCTCCATCTTCCTTCTCGAGGATGGAGCCGTACCGAGGAAAGCATCAGACACGGCTCTGGCGGGGAAAAAGCGCCTCGCATCGGCCTCGTTCTCTCTAGCGGTGGTGCCCGTGGCCTGGCGCATGCGGGCGTTATTCAAGTTCTGGAGGAAAATCACATCCCCATCGCCGCCGTGGCCGGGTGCAGCATGGGAGCTTATGTTGGGGCGCTTTGGGCCGCAGGGCTTGATGGCAGGGCGCTGGAAATTCGCGCTAGGGAAATCAAAGACCGTGCCACTCTCAAGAAGCTGCTGGATTTCATCATCCCACCTTCTGAAGGACTGATCCGTGGTGAGAAAATCCGCAAGCACCTGGAACGTGATTTGGGCGCGAGAAACTTTGCAGAACTTGATCGTGATTTGATCGTCGTTGCCACGGATTTGGACCGCATGGCTCCGCATGTTTTTGAGGACGGCCTTGTTTCCCATGCGGTACATGCCAGCGCGGCCATTCCGGCTGTTTGCGCCCCTGTTTACTTCAACGGCTTCCGTTTCACGGACGGAGGTGTCTCCGAACCTTTGCCCGTCACGCTCCTGCGGCACCACAGAAGAGTAGATCATGTCATCGCAGTCAATGTCATGCCTCAGCAGACTGATTTCGTGGGAGGCGGAGACCCAGCTTTCGGCCAGGCGTGTGATGTTCCGAGCCATCCTGCCAGCAGGTTGTTGCACCGCCTATGGCGGAAGGTGAACCTCCTCGCCTACGGCAACGTGCTCGACACCTTCCGCCGCGCTTTGATGGCCGCGCAGCTACGCCTCATCACCAAAGAGGAGGCTGCTGCCGATGTCGTGATTCATCCGCGTTTCAGCACCTCGACGTGGCATGATTTTGAAAATTTCGGACGCTATCTGCAGGCTGGCCGCGCTGCCGCCGAGGCCGCCCTGCCTGCCATTCGCGAACTGCTTTCCCCAACCCCCAACCAGGAGATACCCAGCCATGAAAATTCTCCATCACACACCCGATTGGAATGCCTCGCCGCCTGAGGCCTGGCAGCACTGGCAGCTTGTGCAACTGCGCGACTACCTGAGCCGCCGCGTCGTACCCCTCAGCGCCCATTACGGGCGTATGTTCAAGGAGAACGACATTCACCCGCACGACATCAAGTCGCTTGCCGACTGGAGCCGTGTTCCATTCACCTCCAAGAAAAATCTCGCCAATCCGAGTGACTTTGTGCTCATGCCCAACGAGGCGGCGCTGCGTCGTGAACCCGGCATGATCTTTGACGCGCTGCTGCATGGTCGAAACGCCGCGAAAGAACACGCCGAGGCCGAGTTCCGCCCGATTCTGCTCACCAGCACCACGGGGCGCAGCTCAGACCCCGTGCCTTTTCTTTACACGAAGCACGATCTTTCAAACCTCGACCTCAGCGGCACACGTTTGATGCTTGCAGGCCGCTCGCAGCGCGAGTTTCGGCACATGAATCTCTTTCCGTATGCGCCGCACCTCGCCTTCTGGCTGGCGCATCATGCGGGGCTCGGCTTCGGCACCTTCATGCTCAGCACGGGTGGTGGCAAAACGCTCGGTACCGATGGCAACATCAAGCTCATCGACAAAATCCAGCCAGACATTCTCATCGGAATGCCCACTTTCATCTACCATGTGCTTCGTGAGGCTCATGAAAGCGGCAAACGCTGGACCAATCTCAAACGCATCGTCCTCGGCGGTGAAAAAGTGGCCGACGGCCTTCGTGCCCGGCTGCGTGAACTCGCCTCGGCGCTCGGCAGCCCGGACGTGCATGTGATGGCGACGTATGGCTTCACCGAGGCAAAAATGGCCTTCCCTGAATGCGTCGGCGAGTCACACGATTCGTTTGGCTATCATCTCAGTCCCGATCTCGGTCTCGTCGAACTCATTGATCCGAAAACCGGTGAGCTGGTTCTCGATGGTCATTCCGGTGAGATCGTCTTCACGCCGCTGAACGCTCGTGGCACCGTCGTGTTGCGCTACCGCACTGGAGACATCGCCGAAGGCGGCCTCACCTGGGTAAAGTGTCCGAATTGCGGACGCACCTGTCCACGCCTGCTCGGCCCCATCTCACGCGTGAGCGAAGTCAAAGAGCTGAACATGGACAAGCTCAAAGGCACGCTGGTGAACTTTAACGTGCTCGAGCACCTGCTCGACGACCAGCGCGGCATCTCGGCCTGGCAGATCGAACTGCGCAAGCGGCACGATGACCCGCTCGAAACCGACGAGGTGCATCTCCACCTCAGCGCCGAGCCTGGGGTGCAGGAGTCTGATCTCGAACTCGCCGTCTCACGCCGCTTCCACGAAGCCACGGAGATCACCCCGAACGAGCTGCATTTTCACACGCTCGCCGAAATGCGCGAGCACCTCGGCATCGGCCGCCTCCTCAAGGAGGAAAAAATCGCCGATCACCGCCCGAAGGCCGTCTCCAACCCTCAAATCGCCCTCAGCTCATGAAAACTCCCTCGCTCGTCATTGTCGCCGCCGTCCGCACGCCGTTCTCGCGTGCTGGCAGCGATCTCGCTCACCTCGACGCCGTCGAACTCGGTCGTCACGCGGTCGCATCGTTGCTCACGCGCACCGGTATTGATCCGATGCTGGTCGATGAGACGATTTTCGGCTGCGTCGGCCAGCCTGCGGACGCGATGAACATCGCCCGCGTCATTGCCTTGCGCGCCGGTCTGCCGGAGTCAA
>CAXNGR010000365.1:0-5053 GCA_964201265.1 Verrucomicrobiaceae bacterium | reverse complement strand
TGAGAATGACAGACCGCGGCAGGCGGCTGCCATTCTGGCGGTCAGTGTGCTGGCCTGCCTTTGGTCTCTTGTCCATCTACGCCCTGGTTTGCAAGACTACTGGCTGTCAGAAGCCCAAAGCAAACCTATGACTGACTCCAGAAAGGTTTGGATGATCGGTGTCGGTCTCGTGCTGGCATTGATCTGTCTGCATCTGGCCCGAGGCCACAATCCGCATGCCCTCCACTCATGGTTCTTTTTTCCCTGCATCGGGGCCTCTTTGTCTCTGAATCGCAACTGGATCTGGCTGTCCATCGGGATCGTGCTGGCGACGTCCTCCATGGTGGTCTGGATGGACTCTGGGCCGTCTTGGGTGATGAACTGGCTGCTGACCCGGCTGCTGGAGTCGAGCTTCATCGTGACCTGTCTGCTGACGGCGAAGATCGCAGCCCGGCAGCGGCAGCAGATGGAAAAGCAGGCGGGGGAGCTGCACGCGCTGAATGCCCAACTCGAACTCCAGGCGGACCAGGCCACGATGCTGGCCGTGGCGCAGGAACGGAACCGGCTGGCGCGAGAGATTCACGACTCCGTGGGCCACAGTCTGACAGTGGTGGGGGCGCAGCTCGACGCGGCGGAGGCGCTGCTGCGGCAGTCGCCGGAACGTGCGCTGGAAGCCATTCGAAAGGCGCAAAGATCGAGCCGTGAGGGATTGGGGGACATCCGCCGCTCTGTCTCCACCCTGCACGCCGTGCCAAAAGATGAACGCACGCTGGCGGAGTCCATCACCGCCTTGATCGCCGACGTGGAGCGGCCGGGATTGAAGCTGCGTCTGGAGCTGGAGGGCAGGGCACGCCCGCTGCCCTCGCTGGTACAGATCTCGCTCTACCGCTGCGCGCAGGAGGGCATCACCAATGCCTGCCGGCACTCATGCGCCACGGAGATCACCGTACGGCTGGATTTCGCCGCCACATCGAGCGTGAGCCTCAGCGTTTGCGACAACGGAAAAGGCTTCCGCAAGGAGGCCACCGGCGGCCTTGGACTCAAAGGCCTGCGCGAGCGTGCGGCGCTGCTGCACGGTGAATTCACCGCTGGAAACACACCCCAGGGCGGCGGACTGTGCCGCATGATCATCCCCGCATGAGCCAGCCCGTGAAAATCCTCCTTGTGGACGATCAATGTCTCTTCCGCGAGGCCATGCACACGCTGCTCGGCCTCCATGAAGAGATCGAAGTTGTGGCCGAAGCCGCCGATGGCCAGGAGGCGCTGCGCCTCACCGCCACGCACCAGCCGCAAGTCGTGCTCATGGACCTGCGCATGCCCGTGATGTCCGGAGCGGAGGCCACGCGGCGCATCTGCACCGAGCATCCCGCCGTCCGCGTGCTGGTGCTCACTACCTTTGATGATGAGGAGGATGTCTTCGAGGCTCTGCGTGCAGGTGCCTCCGGCTACGTGCTGAAAAACACCCCCGCAGCCCTTTTGGTGGAGGCCATCAAAACCGTGGCCGTCGGCCAGACCTATTTGCAGCCCTCCGTGGCCTCGCAGGTCGTCGCGGAGCTGAATCGCCTCTCCCAGCACGCCCCCGGCCCGGAGGCGCGCCGCGTCGCCAGCCTGCTCTCACAGCGTGAACACGAGATCATGCGCCATCTCGTGCGCGGCATGAGTAATAAAGAGATCGCCGCCGCTCTGAGCATCACCGAAGGCACGGTGAAAAATCACATGACCAGCATCCTGGAGAAGCTGCAGGCACCCGACCGCACCGCTGCGGCGATCAGAGCACGCGAGCTCGGCGTGGCCTGAGGTCATGCTGCGGCATGACCTGAGTTCATGACCATTGGCGGAGTGCACGCTGCGCACGCGGCCTTAGGTTTTGTCAGGCTTGTCGCCCGCACTGCTAAATCTCCGCCGCATGATACGCCCGCCCTTTCCGCCCACGCCGGACGCCTCCCCGGACGAAAATGAGATTCCCACAGAAAGCCTGAGCCGGGAAATGCTGGTGGCAACGCCGGAGACGACACGCCGTCCCTCGCGCCAGAGCAAAAAATCCATCCTCGATTCCAACCGGCATGAAGCAGAAGAGATCGTGGTGCCTTTTGACGAGCGTTCTTTTCCAGGGCTGCTGGTAGATGAAAAGACCTTTCAAGCAGCCTATGCCTCCAAACGCACGCCGCCGCAGATGGAGAATTGGCGGCCCGAAATCAGGCGGCCCATCGGCAGGGTCGTGCGGGCACCCGGTTTGGTGGACGAACTCTCCGGTTTTTTCAGCGGCGTGCTGCTTTTCGCCGAAATTCTTCTCATGATCTGGACGGCAGCCCTTCTGCTGTCCGGCTTTCCCATATCCAACTGGCTGGGCTGGATGCTGATGAGCGCCTGGGTTCTGGCGCTGGTCGCGCTTGTAACGCGCATGAAGCAACCCGTTTTCTACCGCCTGCTTTTATGGTGCGGGGGCGGGGTGGCCACGTGTTCGTGGCTTGCCTGGTCCCCATGGTCGCAGGAGGTCATCACCAAGCTTTCAGGCTATTTTTTCCTCACATAGAGCAGCACGCGGTCGTGCGTCAGGAGGCAGAGGTCGAGGCGACCGTCGTTGTCCAGATCGAGGGCGGAATAGTCATGCGGCTCGCTTTGCAAGCCGGTCTTGCCACGGAAGTGCGGGTCGGTCTCGAAGACGCGGAAGTGCATGGCGCTCTGCCATTTCGACCCGGCGGCGGGCTGGAAGAACTCGATCACGCGGCTTTTCGCGGTGTCGAGCAGGGCGATGTCATCCGAGTCCTCGCCGGAAAATGAGGCGGTGATGAGATCGGAGTAGGTGGAGTCCTTCAACTCGCTGTCAAAGGTGGTCACGGTGTCGAGCTTGAGCGTGGAACCGTCGAGCGGGGAGATTTGGAAGCTGTTTTTGGCGAGCAGGAGCAGTTGCACGGCCTTGTCCGCCGTCATGAGCACACAGCGGTCCGGCGTCATGACCGGCAGCGCGTGCGTGTGATCAGCGCGATAGACGCGGTCCTTGTCCGCGACGAGCTCGTGGAGCTTGCTGTGCGTGGCGTCGATGAGCAGCACGGAAATTTTGCCTTCCTTGCGTGAGATGAGCGCGCTGTGCAACTCGGCGGCGGGATCAGGCGCGTTGAACTGCTCGACGATGGTGGCTTTGCCCTCGGCATCGACCTTGAAGGCGCGGGCGAGCTGCTGATGCGCGATGATGAACTCTTCCTTGCCATCGCCATCGAGATCGCCGGTGGTGAGCGCGGCGGGGGCGATTTTGCTCACAAACGAGTCCGGGATGCCCTCGACGCGCTTGAAGGGTGCTTTCGCGTCGCTCGAGCTGAGCAGAAGCTGCATGGGGCCGAGATTGGAGAACAGGGCGAGGTCGCCACGACCATCCTGATTCGCATCAACCACGCGCAGGCCGTTGATGCGGCCGGTTTTGATCGTGAGCTCCTGTGTGGTGGCCAAGAAACCTTTGCCGGAGCCGGATTGGCGCAGTGTAACGAGCTGCGGCTTCGATTTGATCTCGCTCACGCAGAGAATGCCCGCGTCTGGCAGCGCCAGGAGCGAGCCGGTGGTCAGCGCGAGCAATGTCTCACCCTCCTTGGCCTGATAAACGATCTCGGGATAGACGAGGCGGTTGTCCTTCCAATGGGCGACGCCGATGGACTGCTCGCCGGGGCTGAGCAGCACGAGATCGGGTTTCTTATCGACATCCACGTCGGCAATGGCGAGCGACTCGACGCCGCTGAGGATCGGAAACTCACGACCGGCGCTGAAGGAGCCGCTGGCACTGCCTTCAAACAGCCACGCGCGCGCGGCTTTCGGCTCGGACATGACGACATCGGCGTGGCCGTCGCCGGTGAGATCACCATAGGCCACGGCGCCGGTCTTCGAATCGGTCGGCGGCATGGCGTGGCGGATGGTGGCGGCACGGTCTGCGTTGGGTTCAGCCATGCCACGCGTGAGTTTGGCAACCTCCACCATGTTCGTCTCGTCCTGAATCCAGGCGAGGCCGGTTTGCTTGCCGCCAAGGCGGATGGGATGCAGCCAGTGGCGTGTGGTGGGGATTTCGAGCCGCCATTCCTCGCCAAAGGTCACGCCATCACGCTGAAGGCGCACAAGCAACGCATCGCCCTCAGGGGCGGTGTAGAAAAGGTCGGCGCGGCCATCGCCATCGAGATCATTGGCGCTGAGACCGCCGCAGCCGCTTTCGCCGAGCGCATGATTTTGCGGCTCCGCCCACTCAGCCGGCGCTTTTTGCAGCAGAACCATCAAACGTGTGTTCGTCAGCAGCGCGATGTCATCGCGCCCATCGCCGTTCAAATCGCGGGCAACGAGGGTTTCGGTGTCGTCGTTGGTCGAATCGAGCGTGAACTCGCGTTTCTGCGTCCACGTCGCTTTCTCGCCCTGCATGCGGAGCACGAGCTTGTCCTCATCCGTAATGAAGGCGATGTCGGTTTTCTTGTCGCCGTTCCAGTCGCCCGTGACCAGTGCCAGCGCGGCGCGGCCGATGACGAGCGGTTGTTTCTCGAAACGTGAGACTTCCAGGATTGGGTTCCAGCGGTCGGTGCGGGCGGATTTTTCAGGGTCGCCGGGCTGCACGCCTTCTTTGCGTTGCAGCAGGAACTCGATGCGGGCGCGGGATGCGTTGATGACGGCCAGATCGGTGAGTCCGTCGCCATTGAAGTCTCCCGAGCGCGGGCTGGTGGTGTTCCAGTCGAGTTTGACGACCTCCGGGCCGTCAAAGTAGAGCGCGGGGGCTTCCGCGAGGGCGCTGGAGGCGAGGAGGCTGAGAAGAAGGGAGCGCATGGGACTGGTGGCTGGATGCTAGGTTCTGGATGCTTGTTGCTAGATTCTGGATGTCTGTATCTAGCACCCAGGATCTAGCATCCAGCTTCTAATCCTCTGGCGGAATGACGAGGTAGTGAACCTGCACGGCATCCGGGTGCGAGTACTGCGTGCCGAGCATGCGACCGAAGTAGCGCTGGAAGACTTCTTTTGGCGGGATCGCGCTGGAATCGAGCATTGAGCCGCTGGCGGCGGCGGTGTCGTCTGCAGCGGCTTTTTTGCCGGGGCCTTTCTTTTGGGCAGCCGC
>CAXNGR010000364.1:0-5058 GCA_964201265.1 Verrucomicrobiaceae bacterium | reverse complement strand
CGCGCCGCCGAAACCGGCGCCGAGTCCTGATCCACGCTCGCGGGCTCCGGGGAACCTCTTCAATGGCAAAATCGCGCCGCTGGCCGGTTACGCGATCAAGGGCGCGATCTGGTATCAAGGCGAGTCGAACGCCTTCACCGTCGAGGGTGGCAAGTTTTACGCCGAGCAGCTTCCGATGCTCGTCAAAGACTGGCGCGAGCACTGGGCACAGGGCGATTTCCCCTTCGCATGGGTGCAACTGCCGAACTTCCACAACGAGCGCTTCCTCGGCTGGTGTGAGGTGCGTGAATCCATGCTCAAGACGCTCGCCGTGCCGCACACCGGCATGGCGATCTGCCTCGATCTCGGCGACCCGAAGGACATTCATCCGCAAAACAAACAAGAAGTCGGCCGCCGTCTTGGCCTGTGGGCGCTGGCGAAGGTTTACGACCAAAACATCGCGTGGAGCGGCCCTTTGCCGAATTTGCAGCAGTTTGAAAACGGGGCTGCGGTTTGCACTTTCGAGCACGCGGAGGGTCTCAAAGCCCGCGAAGGCCAGATCGAAGGCTTCGAACTCGCCGGAGCCGACCAAACCTTCCATCCCGCCTCCGCGAAGATCGACGGCGAGAAAGTCATCGTCACTTCACCGGCAGTGAAAACACCCGTCGCCGTGCGCTACGCCTGGAAAGATGATCCCAAGGCGAATCTCGTGAATGGCGCGGGGCTGCCCGCCTCGCCGTTCCGCAGTGATGCGTGGTGATCTTCGTTTAGTAGGCAGAAGAATGGGGGCAGGAGAATGAATCTCCGCATCCATTCTTTTGCCCCCATTCTCTTGCCTATTTCTTCAATGAAACGTCTTCTCGCTTTTCTCCTCGTCGCCGCCACCAGCCTTCATGCGCTGGATCTCACTTTGACCTCACCGCTCGATTACCAAGTCGTGCAGCGGAGCACTCCGGGGAAAGGGTTGCTGCGCATCGCGGGGGGAGTTGTCGGAGGCGGTGGCTTTGCCGGATGTGGCGATGGAGGCGCGGGTGATGGGCGAGAAGGATCAAACGTCATGGCAGCGTGTGGGCGGTTCGGTGTCGGGGAAGAAGCTTGCGGGTGCTGTCGAGATGCCTGCGGGTGGCTGGTGGCGGCTGGAGGTGCGTGTTTCGCAGGGTGGAAAACAACTCGCGCTCGGCAGCGTGGCGCATGTGGGCATCGGCGAGGTTTTCGTGATCGCGGGGCAGTCGAACTCGGCGAATCACGGCCAGGAAAAGCAGACGACGCAGACACGACGCGTGGCGTCGTTCGATGGGAAGGCGTGGCGCATCGCCCAAGCACGGGCGCTGCTACCGGCGGGCGCGACACCGGTGGCGACGACCGCCAAGCCAGCCACCGTGCGCACACCGCATGAAAACCAAGCTGCCGTGAAGAGCTGCCCGCGCTGCGGCAGCGAGCGCCTGGGCGTGGTGGACATCTATACTCACGCGCATCAAGTTCTGGAGATTTTTTCCATCGACTAATTGCATCTCTCTGTGCCTTAGAGTGGGCGCATGATCGAACTGCATTTGAGCGTTCAACACATTGAGGACATTTGCGAAGCATTGGATGATCCGAGCATCTCAGAGCGGCACAAGCAGAAGCTCCTTGCCTTGCGCATGCATCACGAAGGGGCGGCTCATGGCTTCATTATCAAGTCCTTGCGACTGAGTCCGACCACGCTCGTGGCCTATCTCAAGGAGTATCTCAAGGGCGGTCTGCCCGAAGTGCTCGCGGATCGCTACTACCGGCCCACCAGCACCCTGCTGCCATTTTGGCAGTGCTTGAAGTGCTCTTTTGGTGTCGCGCCGGTGGCCAATGCCAAGGAGGGGGGCGCGCGCATTGAGGCGTTGAGCGGTGTGCGCCTCAGCGAGAGCCAGTGCCGCCGCGTGTTCAAGCAGATGGGACTCACGCTCAAGAAAGCCGCGCCACTGCCCGCCAAAGTCGATCCGCAGCTTCAACTGGAGTTCTTTACCTGTGAGCTCCAACCCCGCCTAGCGCAAGCCACCACAGGCCAACGCAAGGTCCTCTTTGTGGATGCCGCGCACTTTGTGCTCGGAGCTTTTCTCGGCTTGGTGTGGTGCTTTGCGCGACCCTTCATCAAGACCTCGCCGGGACGCCAACGCTACAGTGTTCTCGGGGCAGTGGACAGTCACAGCAAGGAGATCATCAGCGTGCGTACGGTGGGCAATATCAACGTGCCAAGTGTCTGCGAACTGCTCGAACTCATCCGCACCCGCCTGCGGGGACGCCCGTTACCAGCGTTGTGAACGGTCAAACTCAAGGCGGCGGCCCTCGACATCGAACTGCTCTTCCTGCCCGCCTACAGCCCCAATCTCAACCTCATCAAGAGGCTTTGGAAGCTGGTCAAAAGCGCACGCTGACCAACCGCTATTACGACTGCTTTGACAAGTTCCGCCTCGCCATTGACGCCTGCCTTGAAGATCTCAACGGCTCCGCCAAATCCGAACTCGACTCCCTGCTCACCCTCAATTTCCAGTTCATGATGCGCGGGTGTATAACGCTCCAAAGGACGCATTCAATGCTGAGATGCCGGTCCGTCTGTTTCTTCAAAGCTCTGCATCTCCGGTCTTGAATGGTGTTACTGCATTCCGCATGATCCACGCCACCGCATGAGCCGCCTTTTTGCCTTTCTCCGCCATCACCTTGCCGGTTCGGGCATGCTGCTCGCGTTGCTGCTGCTGTGCGCCTTCTTCAGCGTCGTGACGTGGACGGAGCAGCATCCGCAAGATGCGGCGGCGGCGAGGCAACTGGCTGCGCAGATCGCTCCGAGCGCGAAAGTGCTCATCGTGGTGCGCCCACAGGCTGAGGACATTGTGTTTGCCGAGGCTCTGAACGCCGCGCTTGGTTCACGGGCCGAAATCGTGAAGGGCGAGCCGAAAGACGCCCGCGCGGCTTTGGAACGGGCCGCAGCCTCCGGCGGGCTCGATGTCATCGCCTGCAATCAGGCCACGGCGGCGTGGCTGGTGTTCAGCGATCTGGGCACCGACTTCCCCGCGCTCAAAAACACGCAGGTGCTCAAACCGCGGCCGCAGTCATGGCCGGTCTTCCTCAAGGCCGACAACCTGCTCAACATCGCCAACCAGATCGCCGTCATCGCGATTCTCGCCATCGGCTTGACGATCGTCATCATCACCGGCGGCATTGATTTGAGCGTGGGCAGCCTGATCGCGCTCTCCGCTGTCGTCACGACGATGCTGGTGCGCGATTGTTTTGATGGCACGAGCGCAAGCGTGGGAGGCATGTTGATCGCCGGACTGGGCGGCATTGCGCTCTGCGGTGTGTTTGGCTGGATCTCCGGCATGTTCATCACCCGCCTGCGCATGCCGCCGTTCATCGTCACGCTGGCGATGATGCTGGTGTGCAGCGGTCTGGCGTATCGAGTGGCGGACAATCAATCCGTCTATCAGGTGCCGGACTCCTTCGTGTGGCTCGGTCGTGGGTCGGATTTGTTCGGTCTGCCGAATGCCGTGGTGCTCATGCTGCTGCTTTATGGCGCGGCGCATGTCGTGATGACGCAAACCAGCTTGGGGCGGCATCTTTACGCCGTCGGCGGCAACTCCGAGGCCGCGTTCATCTCCGGCGTGCCGGTGAAGCGCGTGATCCTCATCGCCTATGTGATCTGCGGCCTGCTCGCCGGGCTTGGCGGCGTGGTCACGGCCTCGTTGCTCAAGAGCGGATCGCCTACCTACGGTCAAATGTATGAGCTGTATGTCATCGCCGCCGTCGTGGTCGGCGGCACCAGTTTGAGCGGTGGCAAAGGCACGATGCCGGGCACCTTGATCGGCGCGTTCATCATCGCCGTGATTCAAAACGGCATGAACCTCACCAACATCGGCAGCAACGATCAGAAAATCGTTCTCGGGCTTGTCATCCTCGCCGCCGTGCTCGTGGATCGGCTGCGAAAGTGAAACCCTCCGCTTATGTTCAACTCCTGGCTCCCTGAATCCCAAGACCGCCTGCCACTGACGTGGTGGAAGCAGCATCCGGTTTATCTCGCCGCCATCATCGCGCTCGGCGCTGCGGCGAGCATGATTATCACCGCCGTGCTCGGCTACGATCTGATGGGGCACTTCGTCTTCACCTTCGACCGGGCCTTTGGCGAGCTGCATCTCTGGACGCCGCTCACCTATGTGCTCTTCAATCCGCCCAGCCTGTGGACGCTGATTGGCTGCTACCTGCTGTGGAGCTTTGGCGAGGCCGTGGAGCGGCATCTGGGCCGCCGGGCCTTCGTGCGGATGTTGCTGCTGCTCTTGCTCGTTTCGCCGCTGCTCATCACGGTGCTTGGATTGCTTGGCATTCGCGGTCCGGGCTGCGCGGGCATTTTGCAGCTCGAATTCGGCGTGTTCATCGCCTTCGCCACGCTGTATCCCCGCGCCAAGATCAGCATCCTCATCCTGACCCTCGACGCCTGGGTGCTGGCGGCCATTTTCGTCGGTTTGAACGCTCTGGGCAGCCTTGCCGCGCGTGACTGGCTCTCACTGCTACTCCTCGCCGCCAACGTCGGCTCCGCTTACGCCTTCATCCGTTATGAAACCGGCGAGTTGAAACTGCCCTCCATGCCGAAACCGGCCTTCAAGCCCGCCAAGGCCACGAAACCCGCCACGCCACGCGCTCCCAGCGTCGATGATATCCTCGACAAGATCAGCCGCGAGGGCATGCACAGCTTGACGGCTGAAGAACGCCGCATTCTCGACAAGGCGAGCGATGAGATGAAACGCCGCGCTCGCTGAACCGAAGCCTGAGGGCACCGAATGTCTCGGCATCGCCATGCCTTTCTGGCTGAGCTTGACCGATGACGGCGTGAACATCCATCACGAGGCCCATCCGGCACGCCTCGGGTTTGAACGAATGAGGCAGCGATCAATCGCTGAGCTCATCTTTCTTCTTTTAAATAAAACGAGTCCCCCCGCGCGTCGTCTGCCAAACTGCCCCCGGATGCCGCCCAGCGAAGCCACTCTCTCCCGACTCCATGCCGAGCATGCGCTCAGTGTGTATCGCTTCGCGTGGTCGGTGACGAAGGATGAGATGATGGCG
>CAXNGR010000363.1:0-5099 GCA_964201265.1 Verrucomicrobiaceae bacterium | reverse complement strand
AGCACGTCCGCCAGATCGGCTTCGGGCGTCATGACCATGCCCGCCTGCTGAAGGTGGCCGATCATGATTTCCGAGTCGATGAGGTTTTTCGCGCAACCGAGGGAGACGAGGCCGACTTTGATCATGGGGCGCGGATGGTAGCGCCTTTGTGGCGGTCGAAAAGGAGAAAGATGGGGGTGAAAAGAGCCGAGCGTCTTTGGTTTCGCCCCAAACTAAATCTGCAAACGCGCACTTTTGTCCAATTTGCAGCCCTGCTGCCGCGTTCACACGCCGATAACTTCACGTTTTCGAATCCATATCATCATGAAAAAAACCACGAAACTGCTCAGCAGTCTCATTGTCACTCTTCTATTCACGGGGTCCGCCGTGGCTGAAGTTCGCACCTGGACGGACACCTCCGGACGTCAAGTGAACGCCACCTTCCTCGGACTCGAAGGCGGAAATATCGTCCTTCAAGTCGCCGATGGCAGCACCCACACGTTTCCATTGACCAAATTGTCTGCGGAAGACCAAGCGCTGGCGAAAACCCTCAAGCCAGCGGAACGACCAGTGACGATCGACAGCCTAGTGCTCTCAGGCATCCAGCGCGCCAACCCAGAACGCGTCAAAAGCGGGAAAAATCCGCTGACCACGTTCAACGCCCTGGCAAGTGACGAGCAGTTCGTCCGGCGAGTGTATCTGGACATTGTCGGGCGCATCCCCAACCACGCTGAAGCCTCCGCTTTCATCAAGGATTCCAAGCCGAACAAGCGTGCCAAGCTGATTGACCTCCTGCTCGATAGCCCAGGATACAACAGCCACATGTACAACTTTGTGGCGGAAATGCTGCGTGTGAAGGACCGCTTGGAAGGCGGCAACAACATCCGCGGCATTCCCTACATCAACTGGTTGCAGAAGCAGATTTCAACCAACGTCACCTGGGATAAAATGGCGTTCGAGATGCTGACCGCCACCGGCAAGATGTGGCACAACGGCGCGGCAGGATACCTCCTCCGAGACTCCGGCATGCCGCTCGACAATCTGGCCAATACCCTGGCCGTGTTTCTTGGCACCGATGTCGCCTGCGCCCAGTGCCATGACCATCCGTTTTCAGACTGGACCCAGCGGCAGTTTTATGAAATGGCCTCTTTCTTTGGTGCCACGGAAACCCGTTACCGGAATCAGCGCAAGAAAGGCGACGAGGGAATGCAGATGGCTGATGTGAAAGGTAAAATCATGCCGGAGATTGAAAAAATCGTCGAGAAGAACGGCATGGACATGACTCGGCTGCGCAACGGCATCGAGCAGTTCATCAACGCCAACCGTTATGAGGTGAACGATACAGGCGTCAATGGCACCAAGATGCCGCATGACTACAAGTACCCCGACGCGGCCCCCAACTCGCCGGTTGCCCCGAAGCTCATCAAGTGGGCCAAGGACGATGGTGATCTCGAATGCTACAAAGCGGGTGAAGCCACCGCTGAGAATCCGCGCCGGGCATTTGCCGCCTGGGCTACGCATCCCAGCAATCCACGCTTCGCCATGGCGATTGCCAACCGCATGTGGAAACGCGCCTTTGGCTTGGGCATCTCGGAGCCGACGACCAACATTGATGACCCAGAACAGTCCGCCAACCCTGAGCTCCTCAAGTTCCTGGCGGAGGAAATGAAGCGGGTGCGCTTCGACCTCAAGGCCTTCATGCGCATCATCTACAACACGCGTGCCTATCAAGCAGCATCGACCACCGAGTTTGTTGCCATGGGCGAGCCGTATTATTTCCAGGGGCCGCTGCTGCGCCGCATGACCGCTGAACAAACCTGGGATTCCTACATGACCCTCGTTCTCGGCGAACCCGACAAGTATGAGAAACCGCTGGATGAGTTGTATGGCAACACCATCGACCTTGATCTGAACAACCCCAAGCTGGACGCTCAAACCGTTTTGATGAAGTTTGATGCCTTCAGGAAGATGCAGCAGAAAGAGGAGGCATTGCTAGGCGGTGGTCTGGCCGAGGCGGGAGCCATGGAAGACACCAAAAAAGGTAAATCCAAAGCCAAAGAAGCCGAGCCTGACATGATGATGGAGAACGCCTCACTGAGCTTCGGAAAACTCGTGCTGCGCCGCGCCTCCGAGCTGGAACAACCCGCGCCCAACGGCCACTTCCTCATCGACTTCGGCCAGTCGCCGCGAAACATCATCGATGGCAGTTCCAAGATCGGCACCGTGCCGCAGGTGCTGTCCATGATGAACGGTCAGGCGCAGCAAATGCTCACCAGCAGCGACTCACTGATTTTCCGCACCATGGACAAAGTGCGCACGCCTTCGGAGCGCGTCGAGGCCATGTACCTCACCGTTCTGAGCCGCCGTCCGACCATGAATGAAAAACAGATCGCACAGCGCGCCATCGGCGGTGGTGATGACGGCTACGCCAACATGGTCTGGGCACTCATCAACACCCGTGAATTCATTTTCGTCCAATAATCCAGCCTCTCTCAAGCAACCGCATTCATCCACCCTGACACTTTCCATGAAAACCGAACTCAACAAACTCAGCCCACTGGCCCGCCGTGATTTCATCATGCGCACGGCACAGACCGCCCTTGGCGTCACCGTCATGCCAGCCCTCAACCTGCGCGCGGCAGCCGCAGCTCCCGGACCTGGTTATGGCAAGGCCAAGAACGTGATCTTCCTCTGGATGAATGGCGGCATGACCCACATCGACACCTGGGATCCAAAAACCGGTGAGACCAAGGGCCCAACCGCCCCCATCAAGGGTAAAGGTGGCATCGACTACCTCGGCGGCACCATGACCAAGATGGCGGAAGTCTCCGACAAAATCACCATCGTGCGTTCCATGAGCTCCAAGACCGGCGTGCATGATGCAGGCACCTACATCATGAAAACTGGCTATGAGCCGCGTGGCACCATTGTGCATCCATGCATGGGGGCCTGGGCCTCCCACTTCCTGGGTCGCATCAAAGGCGTCACCTTGCCGGACAGTGTCATCGTCAATAGCGGTAGTGCCTTCCCGGGCGCAGGCTTCTTCCCACCCGCCTCCAGCCCGATTCCAATCGCGAATCCGCAAACCGGCCTGCAAAACATCAAGCAGACCAGTTCCGAACTGCATTTCAACAAGCGCGTCTCGCTCATGAACGAGCTGGACGATTCCTTCCGCAAAAAATACCAGTCCGAAGAAGTCAAAGCTTACACGGAATTCTACGATGAGACCATGAAGCTCATGAAGAGCGAGGATCTCAAAGTCTTCGACCTCACTCAGGAGTCTGCCGACACCCGGGCCAAATACGGCAACAGCAGCTTCGGCCAGGGCGCTCTTCTGGCGCGTCGTCTGGTGCAATCCGGCGTCCGCTTCATTGAAGTGCAGTTTGGCGGCTGGGACATGCACAACAACATCGACCAAGCCCTGGGCGGCACCGGTCAGACGATGGACAGTGTGTTTGCCACACTGATTCAAGATCTCGCCGCCAACGGCCTGCTGGAGTCCACCATGGTGGTCATGGGGTCTGAGTTTGGACGCACACCGGACATCAACCAAAACTCCGGTCGCGATCACTACCCGCTGGCCTATTCCACCGTCTTCGCGGGCGGCGGCGTCAAAGGTGGCTTCGTTTATGGTGCCACCGACAAAGATGGTCGCCGTGTGGCCGACAAACAGGCCACCCCCATGGATTTCCAGGCCACCATCGGCCACGCCATGGGCCTGCCGGTGGACGAAGTGGTCATGTCGCCCTCCAACCGTCCATTCACGGTCGGCGACAAGGGCACCCCGCTGCTCGAAATCTTCGCCTAATCGAGCGAACCGTCATCGCACCTCACCCTCACGGCACCCGGTCGCAAGATCGGGTGCCTTTTTGTTGAAGGCCATCGGCGGTTTGGCGCGGTATTGCCCGCCAACCAGAAGTCATCATCGCCCAACGATTCGACTTCTACGACTGCCGCGGATTCCAACGATCCCGAACCAGCCGTCATCGAGTTAGCGATGTTTTGTGCGCCACACACATCCGGCCCACTGCCAAGCAGACGAACAAGATTCAAAACCAGGGATCAAGAACCTGGACCAAGGGGCATTCATGTTTGAGCCGTGGTATATGACGCCCGCCGCCATGCCAGGCATTGACTCAGGAGACCAGCATCGGAGCCTGCGCCATCTGAGAGCGGCTGGCGGTGAGGTCGAAGGCGCTTTCACGCTCCTGCGGCTTCTGCACGGCTTTGGCGAGCGCTTTGCTGAGTCCGTCTAGCGAGTACGGCTTCAGCATGATGTCCACGGGCGGTGGATGGCCCTGACTGAGGATCATGAACTCGTCGGGGTCGATGACGAAGCCGCTGCACACAACGACAGGCACGTCATTGCCAACGGCGCGGAGCTCTTTGAAGGTATCGCGACCGGAAAGCTTCGGCATGTAGATGTCGAGCAACACGGCGTCGATTTTCTCGCCACTGCGCAGGAGGACATCGAGCGCCTGCTGGCCATCGCAGGCCTCCAGCACGCGGTAGCCGAGGAAACCGAGCATGATCATGGCAATGGAACGCACCGGGGCCTCGTCATCAACGACGAGGATGGTGGTCTGGCCGCCGATAGGAGCGGAGACGGTGGGACCGTTATCGACTGGGCCTTCCTCATCGACCTGCTCAGGATTGAGCACCCGTGGAAGGAAAACGCGGAACTCGGTGCCGCGCCCGACCTCGCTGTCGAACTCGATCCAGCCGCCGTGCTCGCGCACGATGTCCTGCGCGGTGGAAAGACCGAGGCCAGTGCCAGTGGTGGAGGAACGGGTGGTGAAGAAGGGCTCGAAAATGCGACTGCGATGTTCTTCGGAAATGCCGTGCCCGTTGTCACGCACGACGAGCATGACGAATTCGGAGACGTCAGCCGGAGCAGCCGCCGAAGCTGGGTTGTGGTGAGTGACGTTTTCGACCGCGATCTCGATCACGCCCTTGTCGGCGGGAAGAGCGTCGCGGGCGTTGAGGCAGAGATTGAGCATGACCTGCTCGATCTGGGTGGCGTCCGAGGTGACGTAGGACGCGTCCATGCCGCCGCGCATCTGGATGGTGACGCGGGGATCGACGCTGTGCTTGAGGAGATTTTGCACGTCTGCCAGCAA
>CAXNGR010000362.1:0-5104 GCA_964201265.1 Verrucomicrobiaceae bacterium | reverse complement strand
AGGCCATGATCGCGCTGCTGAAGCAGGAGCGCGTCGATACCGTTGTGCTGGCGAAGTACATGCAGATCATCGGCCCCGCCATGATCGCCGAGTTCCCAAACGCCATCCTGAACATCCATCACAGCTTTCTTCCCGCGTTTGTCGGTGCCAAGCCGTATCACCAGGCATTTCAGCGCGGTGTGAAGATCATCGGCGCCACCAGTCACTACGTCACCGCCGATCTCGACGAAGGCCCCATCATTCATCAGGACGTGATGCGTGTGAGCCACGAGGACAGCGTGAACGACCTCGTCCGCCTCGGTCGCGATTTGGAGAAAACCGTCCTCGCCAAGGCGTTGTGGTGGCATGCCCGCGACCGTGTTCTCGTGTTCAAGAACAAGACCGTGGTGTTTGATTGAGTGAGGCCAGAACAGGCTTTTGCAGTTCGGTCAACCGTGCTAAAACACCCATCATGCCCGTTAAAACTGCTTCAACCGGACAAACCGAGCTGCCCATCACAACGTCACAAGGCACATGGCGTGAACTGCTACCCGGGCAGACGGTGCCGCAAGTTCACTACGAAGGTAAAAACGGCGCTCTTTACCTGGGTGATGCCATCGAGTGGCTGCAGTCACTCCCGACTGGCAGCGTGGACCTTGTGTTTGCCGATCCACCTTACAACATCAAAAAGGCCGAATGGGACACCTTTGAATCCATGCATGCCTATGTTGCTTGGTCGCGTGACTGGATCACTGAGGCTGCGCGGGTGCTCAAACCTTCCGGCACGCTCTACATCTGCGGATTTTCAGAAATCCTGGCAGATGTGAAGGTCGCATCCGCGCATCTCTTTGCCGGTTGTCGCTGGCTGGTCTGGCACTACAAAAACAAGGCCAACTTGGGCAAGGACTGGGGCCGCTCGCATGAAAGCGTCCTGCATTTCCGCAAAAGCCGTGAGTTCACGATGAACATGGACGCCGTGCGCATCCCCTATGGTGCCCACACTTTGAAGTATCCCGATCATCCACAGGCGGACAGCAGCCAGTATGGCAAAGGCCGTGATAACAGTGAGCGCGCCGATTGGACTCCTAACCCGCTGGGTGCCAAGGCCAAGGATGTGATTGATCTGCCCACCACCTGCAACGGCATGGGCGAAAAGACACCGCACCCGACCCAGAAACCGGAGGAGCTTCTCAGAAAGCTGGTGCTGGCCTCCTCCAATCCGGGTGACTTGGTGGTGGATCCGTTTTCTGGCTCAGGGACCACTGCGGTTGTGGCGGAACAGCTTGGACGCCGGTGGATGGCTTGTGAGAATAGCATCCAGCACAACGAGTGGGCGGCGCAAAGGCTGGAGCAGGTCATTCGCCGCAATGTGGAAGAATGGATCGAATTTGATCGCCGCACCGCGCAGAGGAGGGAGAGCATCCGATGACGCTGAAAAGACTCCTCGCGCAAGCCTCGGACAAGGAGCGCTTTGCCAGCATTGAGGACTATGTGGATTTTGCTCGGGCTTTTCTCGAATACACGGCTGGCAACCTCCAGGCCACCATCGTTTCACAAAACGAGCCGCACTATCAATTCTGGCAGTACAAGAAAGAAGGGCATTTCAATGTTTCCCGTCCGATCAATTCCAATCTCATGCTGTCGGCCTCGGACTGTGAGGCTGAGTTGCAGAGGTTCAAAGCACTGCTGGGCGATATTCGCTCAGACGCCCAGGATACTCCAGAGCAGCGGGCGCTCCTGAATCGTTGCATTTACAGCCTGCAACAAGCCATCGGCGCAGCCCTGGACGCCTTGCCTGCGGGAGAGTCAAACAAGGCTCGCAAAATCAACGGTGATCTTTTTGAGCGGCTGATCCGACTCATTTTAGTTCGTGTGGGCGTCTCCTGCACCAGCGGTGTGGTGTCCATCCCGGTAAAGGTGGACGGCGAGGTTGCATTTCAAATGAGCTACCAGCACGACCTGATCATCCAGGCCGGAGAACTGGTGAAAGTGATTGGTTCCGTCAAGACGAGCAGCAAAGACCGGCTGGACAAGGTGTTCGTGGACAAGTTCCTGTTCAATCGACTCACTGGCACGCAAGTGCCCCACGTTGCCATCTTTTTGAATGACGTGCAGAGGAAGAATGCGGCCAGCGAGCGCCAGTATGGCGTCAGCGCAACCTTTCTGCCGGGGCATTTCAAAGGCTACACGGTGAAGCTCAACCCGCTTGATGGCGTGTATTACTGCGACATCCGTCCGAACATGCTGACCGAGCCGATTTTGAAGGATCACATCAAGACCTTCGACCACTTCTTGTTTGGCGATGTCTGGGAATTGATGTCCCGTGATGCCGTGGTGGCCACGATTGAGTAGCCTCCAGACGAAACGCTTGCCATGCCACGGCTGATTCGACTACTAGCAAACCGACACCCATGACCACCACCACCGCCATTCTTGCCAGCATCGCCTGCGGCTATCTTTGCGGCTCCGTGCCGTTTGGCTACCTCGCCGGAAAATTGAAGGGACTCGACATCCGCCAGCATGGCAGTGGCAACATCGGTGCCACGAACGCGATTCGGGTGCTGGGAAAGGGGATCGGCATTCCGGTCTTCATCCTCGACATGCTCAAAGGCTGGCTGCCCGTGTGGCTGGCGGCGGGCTGGATCGCTCAAACCGGGGCTGAGATCGAATTCGTCTCCATCGGCAAGGTGCTGGCGGGTTTTGCGGCGGTGATCGGCCACATGTTCACCTTCTGGCTCGGTTTCAAAGGCGGCAAAGGCATCGCCACCACCGGCGGGGTTTTGCTCGGCATCTCGCTGGCCGGCATGATCGGCGGGTGGATCGCCTTTCTCGTGTTTCTGTTCGCATTTCGTTATGTCTCGCTCGCCTCGCTGGCGGCGGCGGTTGGTGTGCCCACGGCGATGGCCATTCAGATGGGGCGTGAGGGCCGCTGGGACTATGTGCTGCTCGGTTTCGGCCTTGTGGTCATGGTGCTCGCCTTCGTCCGCCATCGCGCCAACATCCAGCGCCTGATCGCAGGCACGGAGAGCAAGGCCTTCACGAAAAAGTCGCCGAAACCATGATTCAATCCGCCACAGTCATAGGCGCCGGCAGTTGGGGCACGGCGCTCGCCTCGGTTTTATCGTTGCGTGGCCTCAAAGTGCAATTCTGGGGCCGTGATGCCGACCTGATGGCCCAGATTCGCGACACACGGCGCAACGAGCGCTACCTGCCGGACCTAGTGCTCGCGGATAACGTCACCGTCACCTCGGATCTCGCCTCGTTGCAGCCTGCGGACATGCTGGTGTTCGTCGTGCCCTCCAAAGCCGTGCGTGGCACGGCGGAACTCGTGGCGCAAAGCGGTGCGGCATCTCAGGCGCGTGTGCTCGTCTCCTGCGCGAAGGGCATCGAACTCGAAACGGGCCGCCGCATGACGGAGATCATCGGCGAGTCGATTCCTGATGTGCCGCTGGCCGTTTTGACCGGACCGAACCATGCCGAGGAGGTTGCTCGTCAACTCGCCACCGCCGCCGTGGTGGCCTGCCAGAATGATGAAGTCGCCAAATGGGTGCAGTCCTGCTTCACCCTGCCGTTTTTCCGCACCTACACCACCGACGACATCGCCGGTGCCGAATGGGCGGGCGCGATGAAAAACCCTTACGCCATCGCCGCTGGCATCGCGCTCGGTTTGAAGCTTGGCGACAACGCCATCGCCGCGCTCGTCACTCGCGCTCTCGCTGAAATGGTGCGTCTCGGCGTCGCTGAAGGCGGCCGGGTCGAGACTTTTTACGGCCTCAGCGGCGTCGGCGATCTGATGGCGACATGCTACTCCGAGCACAGCCGCAATCACCGCGTGGGTCTCATGCTTGGTCAGGGCAAGCCGCTCGCTGAAATCATCGCCAGCACCCGGATGGTGGCAGAAGGCGTGCCAAACACCGCCAGCCTCCATCGCGCCGCCAAAACGCGTGGTGTGCGAATGCCGCTGCTGGATGAGATCTACGCGCTCGTCCACGAGGGCAAATCGCCCAAGGAAGGCATGCGCGCCCTCCTTTCGCGTGATCCTCGGCCTGAGGCCGATTGATCACCTCGCGGCCACTCCGGCGGTGATCTCTTTCGCGTTCGTCTTGAGGATCTCGATGCCGTTCAGAATGGGTTCGCCCACTGAAGGAATCAACTCCACGACGAGATTCTCCGTCGCGGGGATGTTCGTGAACTCCTCGACGATGGCACCTTTGCGTGTGGCGGGATCGAAAGACTTCAAGACGACCTTGTCGCCGAGTTTCACGTCGAAGACGCGCTGGCCGGGCTTGTCACCTTCAAGCGCAGCGAACATGAGCTTCACCGTGTAGGTCGCAGGAAGTTGGCCTTTGGCAAGAACAGGAATTTCGAGCTTCGTGAGGCCGCGTAGGCCGCTGGTGAAGATCCAAGGCGTGTCGTGGCCTTTCATGACATGACTGTCTTCGTTGAAGCTGTACGCACCGCCGCCTTTGGCATACTGCGGTTTGAAATCGAGCGGCAGGTCGATGCCAGCGCGGCTGCTGGGTCGCGGATAGCCGAGCCAGAGCTTGCCGTGCGCATCACGGCGGTCGCCTGGAGCGCCAAGATTGAGCGCCATATGCTGCACCGGCAATGATGCGCCGTCCGCGCTATACACGCCCCAGTTCATGCGATCTTCACGCGGCTCGAAGACAACGGTGCTGGCAATGGAGAAGAGGCAGACGCAGCCGGCGCTGGCTTCAGGAATCATGACGAGGCCGTTGGCGGGTATGGTGTTGATCCAGCAGCCGAGGCGATGCCCGGCGAAGTGCTCGGTGCCGCTGTCGCTGTCGCGATCATAGAAGGCGGTGAACTTGGAGCGGAAGAACATCATGTTCGGTGTCGCGGAGATCGCACCGCAGTGATGACCGGGGCGTGCGAACATCCATGCGGACTCCTCGCCGGTGATCGGATGCTTGCGGGTCTTCTGCGCACCGGTGTAGAGATCGTAGCTCCACGGTTCGGCAATGATTTCGTTGTCGATGACGACGGGGCGATGGCGGTAGTTGGCGTCCTTGGCCCAGAGCTTCTCGCCTTTGTTCGCGTCGAGCACGACGAGTCGGCGGCGTTTGAATTCACCGCTCAAGAATTGCTCCCAGTAGTGTCCGTT
>CAXNGR010000361.1:0-5112 GCA_964201265.1 Verrucomicrobiaceae bacterium | reverse complement strand
CGTATGCGCTGAAGGAGGCGGCTTATCTGGCTGACCTCATGCTGGCAAAGCGGCCAGATGTGCGGGAGGCGATGATCGCCAGCGGATCGCGGCTTTGCATCCTGGGGCACGATGAGTTCACGACCGATCAGCCTGAGTGGGCTTGGCTGGAAAAGGTGCCGGTACCGGGCTTCGAGAGCATGTCGATCAAAGACTATCGCGATGCCCGCGCTCGCGGCATGGGCGGCAGCGCGACAGATCCTTTTTGCTCATGCGCGGAGGAAAATCTGCTGGCTTACGAAGGTGATCCTTACTCGACCGAGTGCATCTTCATCCATGAGTTTGCCCACAACATCCACCTGCGCGGTCTGGCGAATGTGGACGCCACCTTCGACAAGCGAGTAAAGTCCTCCTTTGATGCGGCGATGAAAGCCGGGCTGTGGAAGGGCAAATACGTCAGCGTGAATCACCACGAATACTTCGCCGAGGGCGTGCAGAGCTGGTTCGATAACAACCGCGAAGACGATCACGATCACAACCACGTCAACACACGCGCCGAGTTGTTGGAGTATGATCCAGGCCTCGCCGCGCTCTGTCGCGAGGTGTTTGGCGACACGGAACTCAAATACACGAAGCCGACGACCAGACTCACCGGGCACCTCGAAGGTTACGATCCCGCCAAAGCGCCGAAGTTTAAATGGCCTGAGCGGCTAGAGAAGGCCAAAGCCGACATCCGTGCTGCCGCCGTGAAGCGCTCTGATGCCGCGACGAACACGAAGTCGCATGAGGAGCGCAGGATCGCGGGCTGGAAGGTGCATGTGAGCACGAAGGTCGATGCGACTGCGCTCGCCAAGGCGCTTCCTCTTCTCAAGGCGCAGCTTGATGAGATCGTACGTGTTGTTCCGGCGAAGGCAGTGGCGGAATTGCAGAAGGTGCCGCTGTGGATCAATCCTGAGTATCCGAACACACGGCCTCGCGCCGAGTTTCATCCCGATGGCGGCTGGCTGCGCGAGAATGGACGTGATCCCGTGATGGCGAAAGGCGTCGAGTTCACCAACGTGCGCATCTTTGAAGAAGAGACACGCCGTATGCCGAACTTTGCGCTGCATGAGCTAGCGCACGCTTATCACAACCGCACGGTGCGCATGAGCTTTGGCAATCTGGAGATCAAAGCCGCCTACGAGAAGGCCAAAGCGAGCGGCAAGTATGAACGCGTCGAACGCAAGGACAGCGAAGGCCGCAGCCACGTGGACCGCGCCTATGCGATGACGAATCCACAGGAATACTTCGCCGAGTGCTCGGAGGCGTTCTTTTCGCGAAACGACTTCTTTCCGTTCACGCGGGAGGAGCTGAAGGCGCATGACCCGGAGGTTTTTGCGCTGCTGGGGCAGCTTTGGGGGCGGGAGGATCGTTGAAAGAGGGCAGGGATTGTGCCTTTATCCATTTCGGCCAATTCCCAAACCCCTCAATGGCTCAAACATTCCCCCAAAACCGATTTCCATGGCCTGTGCTCTGGTTGTTCACGACGTGCGCCTTTGCGGCCCCGACGGAGCATCCTGGAGCGGCGATTTACAAGAAGCTCTGCGCCGAATGCCATGGTGACAAAGGTCAAGGCGTGGAGGATGAATACGATGAAGCGTTGACCGGCGAGAAGAGCCTCGAAGCCCTCGCACGGCAGATCGACCGCACCATGCCGGAAGATGATCCCGACAAAACGACACCCGAGGACGCCACACTCATCGCGGAATACATCTACGACCTCTTTTACTCGCCCACGGCTCAGGCGCGGCTGAATCCACCGAAAAAAGAACTCGCGCGGCTCACCATCGATCAGTTCCGAAACAGTGTGATGGATGTGATCGGTCGCTTTCGCATGGGGCCGGGCTTTGATCGGCCCATCAATGCCGAGCAGGGCTTGAAGGCCTTTTATCGCGGGGTGGAGCTGCCAAAACCCGGTGAGAAGCCCGTGGATACGACGCCTAAAGATGGCATCAAGGCCAAGCGTCCGAACAAGAGCATCGAGAAGGTGGAGCCGGTGATTTCCTTTCATTGGGGGCCGGACAGTCCAGACAAGGCGGTGTTGGAGGCCGAGCAGTTTCAAAATCGCTTCGAAGGCAGCGTCGTGGCCCGCGAGACCGGCGTGTATGAGTTCGCCGTGAAGTCGGAGAACGGCTTCCGCCTGTGGATCAATGACACGACCGAGGGCGATGCGCTGATCGACGGTTGGGTGAGCGCCGGACCGCAGGTGCGGGAGGAGAAGAAGAGCCTCTACCTCGTCGGTGGGCGTGCTTACCGGCTGCTGCTGGAACACTTCAAGTTCAAGGAGAAATCTGCCTCCATTGAGTTGTGGTGGAAGCCGCCGCACGGTGTGAAGGAGCTGATCCCTGCGCATGCTCTGCGCACGGAGCGTTCACGCGAACTGATGATCGTAAAGGCCGAGTTCCCTGCGGATGACAGCAGCGGTGGGTATCCACGCGGCACGACGATCTCGAAGGCCTGGGATCTAGCGGTGACGGATGCTGCCATCGCTACCGCAGAGCACGTCATCGAGAATTTGGATGAACTGGCACAGACAAAGGCCGGCGCTCCAGATCGTGGCGAAAAGCTGCGCAAATTCGCGCACACTTTCGTCGAGGCCGCTTTTCGCAGGCCTTTGAGCGATGATTTGAAGCAGCTCTTCGTCGAATCGCACTTCGTGAGCGCCAAATCGCCCGAGACGGCGGTGAAGCGGGTGGTGTTGCTTGCGCTGAAGTCACCGCAGTTTCTTTATCCGAACCTCCAGCAGGGCGAAAAGGCGGATGACTTCGAGCTCGCCTCGCGTCTTGCCCTCACGCTTTGGGATTCAGTGCCCGACAAAAAACTCGCGCAGGCCGCCGCGTCCGGGAAACTCAAGACCCGTGACCAAATCAAGGCCGAGGCACAGCGCATGCTGAAGGATACGCGCACGAATGCGAAACTGCACGGCTTCTTCCATCACTGGTTGGAACTCGAACGTGCCGAGGGTGCCAGCAAGGATCCGAAAACCTTCCCTGACTTCACGCCGGAGTTGATCGCCGATCTGCGTGAGTCGCTGCTGCAATTCATCGACGAGGTCGTGTGGAGCGAGAAATCCGACTACCGCGAGCTGCTCCAGGCCGATTATCTGTTGATGAATGAGCGCCTCGGCAAGTTTTACGGCCACCCCGTCACCGGCGAGGAGTTTCAGCGCGTCGGCTTTGACCCGAAACAGCGCGCGGGGGTCGTCACGCATCCGTATCTGCTCGCCGCGCTCGCCTACACGAAGCAGTCGTCACCGATTCATCGCGGTGTGTTTCTGACGCGCAACATTGTCGGCATGTCGCTCAAGCCGCCGCAGAAAGCCGTCGTGTTCGAGGACAGCCATTTCAACCCCAAGCTTACCATGCGCGAGAAGATCAGCGAACTCACCCGCAGCGGCGCCTGCATGAGCTGCCACAGCATGATCAACCCGCTCGGCTTCAGCCTGGAGAATTTCGACGCGGTGGGCCGCTGGCGCACCAAGGACAACAACAAGCCCGTGAACGCCGTGAGCGAGTTCACCACGCATGAAGGCATGCTCGTCCGACTCACGGGGCCTCGCGACATCGTGAACTACGTCGCCGCCAATCCTGGGGGCCATCGCGCCTTCATCCGCCATCTCTTCCATCATCTCATCAAGCAAGAACCCACGGCCTATGGGCCGAAAGTGCTCGATGACCTGCAAAAATCCTTCGCCGCCAACGGCTGCAACATTCAGAAGCTGCTGGCCGAAATCGCGCTCGTGGCGGCGACGGATGGAATGGAGAAGTAAGCCGAGCTGACGATGAGCGAGCCTGTTTCGAGCCAGCGAGCTGACAAATGGCTGCATCATGTGCGCGTGTTCAAGACGCGCACACTCGCCACTCAGGCTTGTGCGAAAGGGAACGTGCTGGTGGGCGGCCAGGCGGTGAAGGCATCACGCGAATTGAAGCCGGGCGATGTGCTGGAGGCTGTGCGCGGTGATCTGCGCGTGCGTTTGAAAGTGATCGCGTTTCCTGCCCAGCGCCTCGGGCCGCCGCGAGTGGCAGAGTTCTGTGAGGATCTGACACCGGCGGAGTGGTATCAGAAAGCGAGCGAACTGCGCCGGGAGCGCGAGCTGGTCTCGCCCCGAGCGCATGAGATGATCGCGAAGCCGGACAAGAAGCAACTGCGTGAGCTGCGGAAGTTCTGGGAAGAGCAGGGGGGCTGAGGCGCGGCGGACTCACTTCTCATCCAGCGCACGGCGGATGCGATACTTGATCGCTAGCTGGTGCGCGGGGGAGTTGGCGAAGGTCAGGGCCTTGATGCGCTCAATTTGAAGCAGCGCGCTGCTTTGCGTGGCGTGGAAGTGGCTGCCGGTATGGGCGATGGCGAGCAGGCGGGTGATGTAATCGAGCTGAAGGTTCTGACGCATGGTGCTGACGGGCTTTGCAGGATCGTCGCCAGTGCAGATGGCGGTAGTCAGCGTGGACAGGACTTCATCCACGGAGACTTCGTTGCCGTAGAGGGCGCTGTCTTGGAGGCGCTGGAGCGTCTGGGAATGCAGCAGATGCGCGAGCAGTGAAGTCTGCGTGCGGAAGACCATGTCGTGGAGTTTTGGATCTTCGGTCTCGTCGCCATGATCGAAACCGCGGCGCTGCTGCTGGAGGTGCGCGTAGAGTTCCGGCGGGGCGGCCATCGCATCGGGTGCGAAGGCATACTTGGCCAGCGCGGCGAGCGCACGGCGCTGCTTCTCAGCCTCGACGGGTTTGAAGGGGGCGACGCCCTGCGCCTGCCCCTGCACGGCGCGCTCGACATACACGCCGCCAACGAAGCGTGAGATCGCGGTGAGCGCACTGCTGGCGTCCTTGGTCAGCGTGCCGTAAGCCTGCGCGACCTCCTGCCAGCTCTTGCCGGGATCAGCCACATCTTTGAGGATGCTGGGCAGTTCGGCTTTCACCATCTCGCAGCGCTGCTCGCCGTAGGCGACGGGATCGCTGCTCATGTCGAAGAGCATCGCACGCGGGTCGATGGCCTTGCCGATGGTGCGCATGTCGTCGGCGTCGTTGGCAAAGGCCAGTTCCGGCTTGTGCGACTGGCTGGCGATGGCTTCGAGGCGCTTCTGTTCCTCGACCGGGT
>CAXNGR010000360.1:0-5115 GCA_964201265.1 Verrucomicrobiaceae bacterium | reverse complement strand
TCGTGGCGCTCAGCGGCTGAAAGGCCCAATGCTGCCGTCCTGCCTCAATGGTAGGCGGTTTGGCGAGAAGCGTGGTGCTGAGGGTGATGAACAGAAGGAACCGCATGGGCGAAAAAGAATGGTGTCCAAAGGCGATTTGAGCCAGACTCTTTATCGCCATGGACACTCCGACCACATCCAACGACCTGAAACGCCGTTCCTTCCTTCGTGCCGCTTTTTCTGGTGCGCTCGTCACACCGGGGGTGATGAACGCGGCGGAGGTGGAGAAGGCGATTGCGGGTCAATTCCACGAAGAAGCGCGTGATTTGCCGCTGGTGGAGGACGCGGATGTGATCGTGTGCGGTGCGGGACCGGCGGGCATCGCGGCAGCGATCACGGCGGCGCGTGCTGGGGCGAAGGTGCGTGTGTTTGAATGGCGTGGCTGCCTGGGCGGTGTGTGGACGGCGGGTTTGCTGGGCTATTTGCTGGATTTTGACAAGCCGGGTTTCAACCAAGAGCTGCTGAATCGTCTCGATGAGCGCGACATGCGGCGCGGCACGAGCAAAGGAAGCATCTGCTATGAGCCGGAGGGCATGAAGCTGCTGCTGGAGGAGATGTTTGTGGAGGCGGGTGTGAAATTCCAACTCCACACGCGCGTAAGCGCCGCTTATCGCGAAGGGAAGCGGCTCACAACGATCGTCACCGAGTCCAAAAGCGGTCGCCAAGCGTGGCGTGCGCCGGTTTTCATCGACACGACGGGCGATGGCGATCTAGGAGCGCTCGCCGGATGCAGTTTCGAGTATGGCGAGGCGGATTCGTGTCCATGCCAGCCGATGTCGCTCAATGCGCTGCTCGTTTGCAAGGATGTGGCGGCGTTGCAGCCGTTCATCCATGGCTCCGATCCCAGCAGGGCCGACGGCATCGCCAAAGACGTGTTTTTGAAGGAGATCCAGCGCGGGGAGCACTTCCCATCGTATTCCAAGCCGACGCTGTGGCAGGTGCGTGACAATCTGCTGCTGGTGATGATGAACCATCAATACGGCGTGCCCTGCTTTGATGCCGCGAAGATCACCGAGGCCACCGTGCAGGCTCGTGCGGAGCTGCACAAGATCGTGAACGGCCTGCGCAAGCTCGGCGGGCCGTGGGAGGGGCTACAAATCGCCGCCACCGCCGAACAGATCGGCGTGCGCGATGGGCGGCGCATCGCGGGACGTTACACGGTGAATAAAGACGATCTCATTGCCGGAGCTCGTTATGACGATGCGGTTGTGCGCCCGACTTTCCCGGTGGACATCCATGCGCTGAGCAAGGAGGCGAACAAGACTGCGGCTTACAGCAACGCGGGTGTGAAAGTGAAGCCCTATGATGTGCCGCTGCGGGCGCTGATCGCGAAGGATGTGGATGGCCTGATGATGGCCGGGCGCAACATCAGCGGCGATTTCATCGCGCATGCGAGCTATCGCGTGACGGGCAATTCCGTGGCGATGGGCGAAGCGGCGGGTGTGACGGCGGCACTTGCCGCAGCGACGAAACGCCTGCCGCATGATGTGCCGTGGAGCGAGGGCGAGGCAAAGCTGAAGGCCCTGGGGCAACGCGTGTAGGCGCATTGGCCAGAAGGCGGACGACGGGTGCTTGCGGAGCGTTTTCCACGCTCTGGCGAGCGTGCCTACTTCCCGAGGCGCTTGCGTTTGGCCTCCTGCTTCACGAACAGCGGCTCCAAGGTGTCGCGAATCCAGGTGAAGGCGGCTTCGAGGCCTTCACGCTGGTAAATGACGCCGATGTCGGCCTCGACGGCGGTGGGATTGCCGTGGCAGGAGAGGAACTGGTTGCAGGTGAAGCGCATTTTCATCTCCGCATCCACCTTGCCCTCCTGACGCAAGATGTGGCTGCGCACGTAGAGTTCGAGCACGGCATCGCCGATCCAGGCGTTTTCACGGAGGCGCAGGGTGAGGTCGGGGGCTTTGGGCGATGCCATGAGACGCGCATCGTGTGAGATGATCGCCAAAGGTCAACCCTGGATCACTTGGCGCTCAAAGGTGTTAAAACAATGGTGTTTTCATCAGCGCTGAGCTTATGAGCTGCGAGTTCTGCGCAGTAACGAAGTGCTTTGGAGACGGGAACGTTTTTGAGAGAGAGCGTGATTTTGGCGGTGCCGCCATCGCCTTTGAGGAGGATGTTGACGCCTTTTTGGGCAGAATCGAGGTCGCGGCTCTTGATGCGGATGAATTCGATTGCCTCGACCAGTGTGGCGTCGCGGAAGTCGACGCTGGGGAGGATGATCTTGTCCGCGCGTGTGGTGACGGGGGTGTCAGCATCGAGAATCTGCGTCCTATGCCCTCCTTGGGTGGTGAGCCTTCCCGTTTTCAGATCCATCGTAGCCACGGTATTGGCGTCCGTGCTGCTGTGCTTTTTGGTGCCGTTCGTCAGGAGCACAAAAGGAGCTAGCATTTTGAGTTGGAAGCCTTTTTGGTCATAGAGTAGTTCACCTGCTTCGATCGTTGTCTTACCCACCTCGGTCCTGGCATTGCCTTTGGCGGTAAGAATTCCAGTTTCCTGATCAAGAGATGTTTCGTCGGCGGTGATCTCCAGCTTGGCGGGGGCCTCGGCATTCGCGGCACCGATGACCACGGCGTAGGGTTCGACCTTGTAGGTGAGACCGGCGAGTTCGGTGCAGTAGCGCAGGGCTTCGATGAACGGAACGTCTTTGAGATCGAGGCTGATGCGACCGGTTTTGGTGACGCCGGGCCTGAGGATGAGTTGCACGCCCGTTTTGTCGAGGGTGTCGAACTCACGGCTTTTGAGGCGCAGATACTCGACGGCTTCCTCAATGGTGGCGCCACTGAACTGGACGCGGGGCAGGATGATGGTTTGGAGCTTGGTTGTGAGGGCCAAAGCAGGGTCATCGATTGGTTTGGATGCCGGATTTTCTGTCTTTTGGGTGTCTCCGACGAGGGAGATTTCTCCGGGTAGGCCTCCTTCCTCAGGTTTGATCACATGGGGAGTGATGACGTAGAGCAAGGGGCGTTTGCTTTGAGGTTTGCTATCAGCCCAGCCGGCGATCACGCTGCTTTGTCCATCACGTGTTTCGTGGAGGGTTTTGTAAATCCTGCTGCGAGCGGTTGGGTAGTCGCCTTTGAATTCTGCAATCGCTGTGCCAGTGGCAGGATCGATGAGTTCTGAGTCGGTGAGGTCGATCTCCAGATTGATCCTCTGGTGGCGCACGGTGGGTTTCAGTTTTAAGACAAGGCCAATTGGCAAGTGTGCGATCTGGCCGTCCTTGTCTTTGTAGGGCTGGTTTACGACGCTTTTGATGAGGACTTCCTTGTCGCTGAGAGTGACCATGCGCGGGTAGGAAGTGATGTTGACTCCATCCTTCCGTATCTGCTCTCTCAGTAGTTCATTCAGTTCAGCCGGTGAGAGCAGCGAGATGTTCATGGGGAAATCCTCCGTGGATGGAAGCCTGCCGCCAAAATCCCAGTCGGTGGCTTGTTTGAACTCGATGAATTTGATCTCGATGGCGATGAGCGGGGCGTCCTCTTTCGGTGATGGAGGCTGCTGAGCCCGCGTGATGCCGAGAAAAGTCATCCCAGTGACGCAAATGATGAAAAAGGCTCGCATGAGGGCATGCGGTCGCTTGTGGGTGGCGATGGAGTGAATGCGTGAGCGCAGGGCGGCACCGCGTTGGAAGATGCCGACGAAGCCGAGGCTGAGGCCGCGCGGGCAGCAGGCGGTTTCGACTTTGAGCAGAGTGTGACCGTATTCGCGGCGGCGGTCGGTACTGTCGTTTTGCAGCACCTGGGCATCGCAGGCGGCTTCACGGTCGAGGCGGGCTTTGAAGAAGGCGAGCCAGAGCAGGGGATTGAACCAATGCAGAGCCATGAGCACACAGAGGACGGCATTGAGCGGGAGGTCGTGACGTTTCAAGTGCATCAGCTCGTGCTTGAGGACGAGCCGCGCCTCCGCCGGTGTGAAGGAGCGGTCAAATTGCGCTGGAAGGAGTAGCGTGGGCCACAGAAAGCCCGTGACCGCCGGGCTATGAATAGCGGACGCGATCCAGACGCGGGGGATGTGGCGCAGACGGACTTCGCGGGCGATTTGAGCGAGAGTAATGGTCAGTTCATCGCTGATGGGATGGCGTGATCGTTTGAATCGACGCAGCGTGATGATGAAAGAGATGCTGCCGAATAGGAGGATGCCCGAAGCACCGGTTAACCAGGCCATGATGAATAGGCGCTGCCAGTCGATGGGCTTCGGCGCAGGCGATGGCGGGCTGTGATCGACCGGGATCGCGCTTGGGCTGAAATCGATGGGCGCTGAGGTGATCTCAACCGGTTGTGGCGGCTTGGCGAATACAGTTTCGACACTCCAGCGGCTCTGTGGAAAGACCGGCATGAGCAGCACGATGAGCACCGGCAGCCAGAGGGCGTAGCGCATGCGCGCGGTTAGATGGCGTCGCAAAGCCGCTTGCAGCAGGAAAACAACGAGCGTGAGCAGCGAGGCGCGAAGGCTGACGGCAATCAGCCAGTCGAAGATGGCATGGAGCGTGTTCATGACCGGTTATGAATTGAGGTTCTGATCGAGGATCTTTTTCAGTTCCTTCACCTCCTCGGCGGTGAGCTTGCTGTTTTGGGCGAAGTGGACGAGCAGGGGCTTCGCCGCACCGCCGAACATGCGCTGCATGAAGGACTCGCCCTCGGCGCGCACGCAGGCTTCGCGCTTCACGGCGGGCATGTAAGTGCGGGTGCCGCTGGCGTTCTCGCCGGTCTTGAGCGCACCTTTTTCAACGAGACGCGTGAGCAGCGTGCGGACCGTGTTTTCTGCCCAGTTCGTGGTGGGGCGGAGAGTCTTGGTGACTTCGGAGGCGGTTTGCGGATTGGATTCCCAGAGGGCTTCCATGATGGACCATTCGGATTCGGCGATGTCGGGGAGCGGCATGATTATTTTGAATTACCTGACCAATTCACTACATTTGTGGTGAGGCGGCAACTACAAATGTAGTGATCGGGTTTGGAAATGGTATAATCACGGCCTGCATCCTGCTGCCTCGGCGGTTGACACCCTCCCCCCTCGGCGGTAGGACTGCCGCCCTCAAAAATCCAAACTACCTCAAATAACATGGTCAAAATCGGCATCAAC
>CAXNGR010000359.1:0-5117 GCA_964201265.1 Verrucomicrobiaceae bacterium | reverse complement strand
GAGGGCAGTTGGGGGAACGCCGTCATCCTTGCTGTCTGGGGCATGCTCGTGGTCGGCACCATCGACAATCTGCTACGTCCGGCACTTGTCGGGAAACAGCTCAAACTGCACACCGTTGTCGCCTTCATCTCCGTCGTCGGCGGTCTGATGCTCTTCGGCCCCGCAGGCCTCATCCTCGGACCCGTGGCACTCACGATCACCACCGTGTTGCTCGAAACCTGGGTCGCTCGATCCATGCGAAAGCCTTCACCCATCATTGAAACAACCCCGACCACAGACTCCAAAAGAAACGCTCTCGATCGCTGGGAGAATGAAGGCGGTGATGTTTCCCCGTCTTGAAGGATAAACTCATCGTTCGCTCGCTATCTGCCGTGAAAGCTGTTCCAGCGCCTGATTCATGGCAAAGACGCGTGCGGTCATGGGGGGCTGAGGCATGGAGATCGGCACGATGAGACGGAAAAAGTGCGAACGGGTCTCCTTGCCTGTCACGGGTTGCAGCTTCCATGTGCCCTGGAAGATCATTTGATTCGCCGTATCCGGCTCAAACTGGGTGATTCTCAATTCGAGCAGATGAGTGTAGTCGAGGGTTGTGAAGCTCTCCACGGGCTGAATGTTCATCGAAGCGGTGAGTCGGCTCAAATTGCTCGCCATGACGCGTGAGATGCCCACATCGAGCGATTCACCCCATAGGTGCAGTGGGCTCATCTTGAGCTGTCCGTCCATCCGCGTGACGAGCTGCATGCGATCCAGATATTCGGGAATCGAAGGACGATGAATGGCGATGGCAGGTGTGGCCGCTTTGAGAGCGCGATCAGGAACCAGCGGCTCCAAAAGATGGCGAATGGCGCTGTCTTTGACGGGTTTGAAGCTGCTGCAAGCGGTGAGCGCGATCAGGGCAAGGAGGGAGATCGATGAGTTAATCATGGCTTGTTGTCTTTGCCGAGCAGCAGGGCGTTCGGGTTTTGTTTGAGGTCATTGGCGAGTTCTTTGATGGCTCGTGAGGCTCGCTCGGCCTCCTCCAGCACGTTTTGAAGGCGCATCAGCACCGGGGCGCGTGGATTGGTTACCTGGGAAATGTCTGCGGAGGCATTCTCGATCTTTGCGAGTGCCGTGGTGGCCTGTTGCATGATCTTCTCCAGATCTTTGAGCATGGGGTCGATGCCTTGATTCGCCTTCTTGGAAAGCTCGTTAAAACTCGCCAGCGCCTCATCGAGACTCACGATGGCTTTGCCCAGTTTTTTGTCGCTGGTGAGTGCATGCACGTCCTCGGTGATGCTCACGAGGTTGTCATTGATCTGTTTCAGGTTCAGCGCGGCGATCTGCCCCTTGGTGGTCTCCAGCACGTCTCGGAGTTCCTTCAAGACACCCGCGAGATCGAGGCCGTTGAACTTCTTCAAGCCATCGGAAATGCTTTTAATGAGGTCGTCCAGCTCGGTACCCAGCGTTGGCACCGTGGGAAACGGGGAGGGCGTGGAAGGCTGGTAATAGACGATGGGGGAATCGGGAAGCAGATCGAACTCAATGTAGAGCTGTCCGGTGACGAGGCTCTGCTGTTTCATTCGGGCGCGAAGTCCATCGGTGACCGCCTTGTTCACGCCATCCTCGGTCTCGAAGTCGATTTTACCGCCTGTGGTCAAGCCGACATCGAGCAGGTCTTTCGCGGTCATCTCGACGACGACGGGAATGATTCGGCGAGTCAGCTTGGGGTCGATGATGACCTGAATGGAGGTCACTCGGCCGATGCGCACACCACCAAAGCGAACCTCTGAGCCGACCAGCAGGCCATAGGCGCTGTTTTCGAAATAGAGGATGATGGAACTCGACTTCGCGAACAATCTGCCCGCACCAAACAGCACGAGCGCCGTGATCGTGAGCAGAAGACCCACAAGCGTGAAGAGGCCGATGAGGGTGGGGCTGGCTTTCTTGCTCATGAGGGTGGTGTGGCGGGCGTGTCGCCGCGATTGAGAAAGAGCCGCACGGCTGGGTTGTCCGAATGGTCACGCAGTTCACACGGCGGGCCGATGGCTCCCTGCGTTTTCGTCGCGGTGTCGAGAAAGAGAGCCTTGGTGCCGATGCTGAAGATGCTGGCCAGTTCATGCGTGACGATGACGATGGTGGAGCCCTGACTGTCCCGCAGGCCGAGGATCAGATCGTCCAATCGGCGTGAGCTTAGGGGATCGAGACCCGAGCCGGGCTCATCCAGGAAAAGGATGTCCGGGTCCAGCGCCATGGCCCGTGCAATGGCCGCACGCTTCTTCATGCCACCACTGATCTGTGCGGGATAAAAGTCCTCAAAGCCCGAAAGCCCCACCAATGCCAGTTTATAGGCCACAAGGTCGCGCACGGTCGCTGCGGCCAATTTACCGGATTCCTCCAAGGGCATCGAAAGGTTTTCACCCAGCGTGAGCGATGACCACAACGCCCCAGACTGATACATGACGCCAAAACGTCGCATGAAGGCAGTGCGCTCATCAGGATCGCTCGCCGTGAAATCTTCTTCTCCATAGAGGATGCTGCCTTTGGTCGGATCCTGAAGCCCGATGAGATGACGCAGCAGGGTGCTCTTGCCACAACCGCTGCCTCCCATGATGACAAAGATGTCTTTGTCCGCGATCTCGAAATTCAGGTCATGCATGACCACCAGATCGCCATAGGCCATAGTCAGGTCGCGAACGGTGATTTTGGCAGCCATGATCAGATTTCCAGAAGGGTGAAGATGGCGGCGAAGGCAGAGTCCAGCACCACGATGGCAGTGATCGAGGCCACGACAGCCTGCGTGGTGGCCTCACCGACCGCTGCGGAGGATTTGCCAGCCTGCATGCCCATCATGCAGCCGCTCATGGCGATGGTAGCGCCGAAAAAGACGCTCTTGATGATGCCGAGCGATGAGTTTGTCATGTCGATGGAAGCGAGCGTTTCATTCCAATACAACTCCGGCGGAATGCCCACGAAGGAACCCACCAGCATGCCGCCAAAGATGCCGATGATGTCCGCATAGATCGTCAGCAGTGGCATCATCAGCACCAGGGCCAGCAGCCGGGGCAGCACGAGAAAATCAAAGGGATTAAACCCAAAGGTACGCAGCGCATCGATCTCCTCATTGGCCTTCATGCTGCCGATGTGCGCCGCGAATGCCGCCCCTGTGCGCCCGCTCATGATGATGGCCGTCATGACCACCCCCATCTCACGCACCATCGCGATGCCGACGAGGTCAGCGACATACAAGTTCGCTCCGAAGTGGGAAAGCTGCACATTCCCCACAAAGGCCAAAATGAGACCGATGAGGAAGCTGATGAGCGCCACAATCGGCAGCGCCTCCGCACCACATTGCTGCAAAACCATCCAAAAATCTGAGGAACGAAAACGTGCCCGCCCGGTGCAAAAACGCAGCAGTGAGAGCACGGTGAGCCCCGCAAATTCGAGGAAGGCTTGAACCTTGCCGAAGAATGACAAAGTCATCTGACCAAGTTTGCCGAAGGCTGAGCCAGCATCCGTCGGCAGACTCGTTTCGCTCTCTTCCGGCACTGCGAGAGCCAGCGTCAGCAAGCCTCGCAACTTCTCGGGCAACCCATCCAGCGGGGGCAGTTCCTTCTTGTCCTTCGCGGACGTGGCAATGCCACGAAAATGCGCGAAAAGAAACGCTGGCAAAGTAGAGTCGTATGATCCCAGTGAATCCAAGCCATAGCGCACCGCAAGCCGGTCCGGCGGCTTGCCAGTCACTTTCAACGCTGGACCATCACGCTTCCAATCGCCTGCGAGTTCCAAAGTCAGATCTTCCCCATCTTGTTTCCAAGTGGCAGTGGGTGGAGGATGAGGTTTCGTTGTCATCCGAAATTTTGTGGCATTAGAACCATCTAAAACACCGCCTGCTTCGTCTGCCGAGGCCATGGTGTTGGCGCTTAGCCTCGCCGTCTTGTGAAGACAATTTTTACACAGCAAGCAATTGCCCGACCAAACCATTGTCAGAGAGTTCGTGCTCCTCGAAGGTTTCAGCACTGGTATGATCAATGATCTTCCTCGCGTGCATCACCTCAGCGTCCGTGCCATGAGCGATCACGACAAACTTGCCCGTCTTGATGGCTGTCTCGTATTGCAGGATGCTGTCCTTTGGGATGCCCTGACTGTAAAGCGCCGCGCCAAGAGCACTCAAGCCCCCTACTACGATGGCACCCTCCATTGCGCCGATGATCCAGCCGACAATCGGTCCAGCAAACAGCAGCGGCCCAACGCCAGGAATGAATAGAAATGCAGAGCCAAATAACCAGCCCCAGATGCCGCCCCAAAAGGCTCCCTGCGTGCCCCAGTATTTCATGCGGTCACCCGTGTTGTAGTAGCCCACCACATGCTCGTCAGTGTGATAGTCGCGCCCAATGATCGACAGCTTCTTCATGTCGAAGTCGGCATGTTGCAGTTCCTTGATCGCTTTCTCTGCCTCCGCGTGAGTTTTATAAACGGCTACGACGGCGTTGGTGTTTTTGATCTTCATGAATGTGCTTGGTGTTAGGTGATTTGAATCCACCTGCACTCTGCGAGTCTCAGTGACCGATTGCGATGGGGTGTTCGCCCCATGGTGAAAAGGAAAACCCCGATAGATGTTCAGGGCCTCCATGAACCTCACGCATCTGCATCTCGCCCTCAATCATGTACCTGTTCTCGGCACCGCCTTTGCGCTGGCGCTGCTCGTCTTTGGCATCTGGCGGAAGAACAACGAACTGAAGAAAACAGCGCTCTGCGCCTTCGTCGTCATCGCAATCATGGCAGTGCCTGCTTATCTTACGGGTGAACCTGCGGAAGACGGTGTCGAAGGCCTTCCGGGAGTCTCGGAGGCGATCATCGAGCAGCATGAAGAGGCGGCGGGCGTGGCTTTTGCGAGCATCGGAGCACTCGGCGTCATCGCGCTGCTCGGTTTGCTCGCCTTACGACATGGAAAAGCTGTTCCTACGTGGTTTGCAGCCTTCATGGTCATCGCGTCGCTCACCGTGAGCGGCTTGATGGCCTGGACGGCCAACATCGGCGGTCAGATCCGCCACACCGAAATCCGAGTCGGAGCCGCTCCCTCGACATCCATCAGCAAAGACCGCGATTAAGCCCGAAATCATGGCCAAAGCCTCCCCATC
>CAXNGR010000358.1:0-5149 GCA_964201265.1 Verrucomicrobiaceae bacterium | reverse complement strand
GCTGCTACGAGAGATCTCCACCAAAGTGCTCAAGACCAGCGCGGTCAAAGGCTCCATCCGCAGCAAGCGCAAACGCTGCGCCCTCGACCCCGCCTTCAGGACCGAGGCCACCCAGCACATTTTCCATGGTTTTGGCGCGTAAGCCCTGACTTCCTGCGCAAGGTGTTTATAAGCTGATTGCATCCCGTAACAGTATTTTTATGATGCAGGATGTCCGATCTCCGTCCCCGCTGGCTTCTTGATTTGATCCGCTTTCTGCCGTTACGGAGCCAGTTTGTTTTGTCGGGAAATGTGCGGGATCAGTATCCGGTGGAGGTGCAACCGGGGGTGGTGGCACCGATGCCGTTGGTGTCTTGTCTGGGGAGGGCGTTGAGGAAGGAAGGGGTGGCGCATTTTTTGGCGTTTGATCCGGCACAGGGATTTTCAGTTCCCTTGGTGCATGGGTTGGATCAACAAACGGAGCGGGACTTTTTTGCGAAGCTTCTGGGGCTGGCGTGGGCGGAGAATGGGAGGGCGGCGGCTTCTTCTGAGAGGTTCTTTGAGTTGCTGGAGAACGTGGTGAGCCACACGGGTGAGCCCATTGTCTTGTTCGCGGATTTTGCGTCGCGTTTGGTGATCCGGGCGGATTTGCCGAGCGAGGCAGAGCAGCGCGGATTTACGCGGGCGCTGGTGCTGTCGCATCATGTGTTGCCGCGTCCGTTGGGGCCGGAAGGCAAGCCGTTTTTCAATCCAGTGATCTGGATCGTGGACAAGGAGGGCGATCTTCCCGATTGGTTTTTGCTGGGCAATCCGAAGATGCGGCACATTCCCGTGCCAGCCCCTGATCATCGCGTGCGGCGGCTGGTGGCGGGTAATCTGGCGGTGTCGTTGAAGGGCGATCTGGCCAGTGATCAGGTGCCGGGATGGGTGGATACTTTTGTGGAATCCACGGAGGGGCTGCTGGTGAGTGATCTGGTGGGCATTGCCCAGCTTTGCCGCAGTGAGAGGCTGAATCTGGCGGAAATCGGGGAAGGGGTGCGCCGCTACAAACTCGGCGTGACGGAAGATCCATGGAAGAAGGTCAATCGTGAAAAGCTGGCACAGGCGGAGTCGCTAATCCGCCGCCGGGTAAAGGGGCAGGTTCATGCGGTGACGCACATGCTGGACTTGGTAAAACGGGCGGTTTCTGGCATCGGTTCGAAGGAAGGCGGCGGCGGACGTCCGCGCGGAGTGGCCTTTTTGGCCGGGCCGACGGGCGTAGGCAAAACGGAGCTGGCAAAGACCATAACCGAGTTGCTCTTCGGCGATGAGTCGGCCTGTATCCGTTTTGACATGAGCGAGTTTTCCGCCGAGCACAGCGACCAGCGGTTGATCGGCGCACCACCGGGCTACATAGGGTATGATGTGGGAGGTGAGCTGACAAATTCGGTGCGGCAGAAACCCTTCAGCGTGGTGGTGTTTGATGAGATCGAGAAAGCACACCCGCGCATTCTGGACAAGTTCCTGCAAGTGCTGGACGACGGCGTGCTGACTTCGGGACGTGGAGAGCGGGTGTATTTTTCAGAGGCGTTTCTGGTGTTCACGTCCAACCTGGGCATCTACCGGCTGGATGCGCATGGCGAGCGGGTGCCGAACGTCCTGCCGGGCGAGCCTTATGAAGCGGTGCAGTCGAAGGTGAAGGACGAAATCGCTCGGCATTTCAAACTCACCTTGGGACGTCCGGAGATTCTGAACCGGCTGGGCGAGAACATCATGGTGTTCGACTTCATCCGCGAGGATGTGGCGGTGGAGATTTTCGATTCGATGCTCAATGGCTTGAAGACTAAAGTGAAGCAATCCCAGGGCGTAAGTGTGGAGATTGTGCCGGAGGCAAGGCTGGCGTTGCAGCAACTTTGTCTGGCGGATTTGTCAAATGGCGGGCGTGGTATTCGCAACCAGCTTGAGGTGCATTTCTTGAACCCGCTGGCCCGGCTGTTGTTTGATCAAAACGTGCATGCGGGAGCGAGGCTGCGGATCACCGGATTGCAACGCGGTGCTGCGACGGTGCTGGAGGCAGTTTTCTGATTTCACCGTCATGCGCTTCTTTCTCAGCCGGCTGCATTTTCCCGTGACGACGCTCGGGCCGGGATGCCGCGTGGGCATTTGGTTCCAGGGATGCAGCCTGCACTGTCCCGGATGCATCAGCGCGGACACTTGGACGCATGGACAGGGGCAAACGACGGTCGCAGAAGTGATGCAAGCGGTCTCGCCCTGGCTGGTGGAGGCGAACGGCGTGACGATTTCCGGGGGCGAGCCGTTTGAGCAAATCGAGGCGCTGGAGTGCTTGCTTTCGGCTCTGCGCACAGAGATCGGCGAGGACAAGGATGTGCTGATTTACTCCGGTCAGACGTGGGAGAAAATCGCGCCGCGCGTGACGACTTGGACCGGGCTGGCAGATGTGGTGATCTGCGATCCGTTTGTTCGTTCCGCTCCGCAAACGCTGGTCTGGCGCGGCTCGGACAATCAACGCCTGCTTCCGCTAACGGAGCTTGGCCGCCGACGCTATGACCCGTGGCTTCAGGCAGCCCGCGCGGATTTGCCGAAGGCGCTGGATTTGTGCTTTGACGGCGATTCCGTCTGGATGGCTGGGATTCCCGATGCAGGCAGCCTCGGCATGATCCAGCTTGCGCTGGCTGAAGTCGGCTTCTCATCCGCTGTTTCCGATGCGAAGGATGGCAACACTTTTCCCCATCCTGTTTTTGCATGATCCGCCGTTGTCCACGCTGCCAATCCGACCGTTCGTTGGAGGAAATCCTGTGTCAGGGGCGGTTTGGGGATGGCGATTGCGGCTGGCCTTTGCTCGATATTCTGCCCACTCCGGCAACGGCTCACAGCGAGTCGATGGAGCCCTTGGTTGAAACAGTTTCTGACATCAAAACAAAGGCTGCCGGCACGAGAACCGCAAAGCACTGCCGCAACGGACACAAACTGGAGCCGGGGGATTTTCTTTGTTTGGAGTGTGGCGAGCCCGCTGCCACAGCCAGCGCACCTGCCCCTTCCGTAACCGAGACCGCTCAGGTCATCGTGAAAGGCTGGACATTGGGCGAAACGCTGCCGGTTCATTCCGGGGAATCCGATCTCTGTCTCGCGCACAAGGATGGCGTGACTGGCGTCTTCAAGCACTACCGGCGGGGCATTGAGCCGGAGGTTTCGTTGTATCCCTCGCTGCGTCTGCTTGATGCGGCTCATGGCGTGCGACTGCTGGACTCAGGGAGGCATGAAGATCGGGCATTTGAAATCTGGGAATACATGCCGCTGGGAACGTTGGGTGACATTCCAGCACAGGAAAAAACCAACCCCGAACTCGTTTGCTCCATCGTGGAGGAACTCGGCCGTGCGCTTCATGGGCTGGCGCAGATCAACCTGATCCACCGCGATCTAAAACCGGCGAATGTGCTGGTACGCAGCCGAGAGCCACTGGATTTGGTGCTGGCGGATTTCAGCACAGCCACGGTCAGCGAGTTTGATTTGCAGCTCACTATCTCCCGCCAAACCACACGCTATGCCGCGCCGGAAACCATTGCCGGGACGTGCTCGACAGCGTCGGACTGGTGGAGCCTGGGCGTCATGGTTTTGGAAATGCTGACCGCCGGGCGTGGTTTCGAGGGCGTGCATGAACGCGCATTCCTGCTGCACTTGATCACGCGCGGGCTGCGAGTTCCGGAGGATTTGCCAGATGAATGGAAAGAACTGCTCAAAGGGCTGCTAACACGCGAACCCTCGCGGCGCTGGGGCTGGCCGCATGTGGAGCGCTGGCTGGATGGCGAGCGCGGCATCCCGCATGGTTACTCGGAGGAAAACGCGGAGACTTCAGCTTCTGGCATTACTTTGCAGTTGGGCGAACGCACTTGGAGCACGCCGGAAAGTTTTGCGCTGGCGGCGGTGGAGGCTGCGCATTGGGAGGAGGCTCGCGACATTCTGCTGAGCGGACGGCTGGCGACATGGTTGCAGGAGCGTGGCGGTGAAAGCGCTCGGTCGGCCCAAGTGCGTGGCGTGGCAGCGGACACCACTTTGCCCGATGATGCACGACTCGCGGCGGCAGTGATGGTGCTCAATGACCATCTGCCGCTCTGCCTGCGAGGTGAGATCATCACGCCCAACTGGCTGCTGGCCCATCCAGAGACCGCGTGGCAATGGCTGGACAGCCCACTCACCCAGCGGCTGCGGCAATGGGGGCGCGAGACGTGGCTGGTGCAGATGAAAGAGCGCGCAGATCGCATCCGTAGCCGCGTGCGCGAACACAGGCTGGAGTGTGACGAGGCGCAGCTTTCCGCCGCCATGCTTGCTACTTCGCAGCCCATGCTGGAAAGCCGCTGGACACAGAGGCGGAGGCTTTACCCGGAGGCGGAGCATCCGGCGCTGATCTCCATGATGCAGCGGCGCACGGCCTCGGAGGAAGACCTCATTCTGCTCATCTCGGCCACTGTATCGCATTTTCGACCGGCGGCGGACGTGCTGGAGGAAGCCGGGCGCGAGGCGCATCGCGCACAGGTTTCTTTTTCGTCTGAGGCGTTGGCTTACTGGTTCGAGCATAGTCGCGCAGACATTCTCAAAGCAGTCGATCAACGGCTGGCAAACTTCGCCCGCTGTGGTCGCCAGATTCCTGACCAATGGGCTGATGATTTCCGTCAGGACCGGCGCATCACGCTGGCCCGTGCGCTGGTGTTGCTCGCCATTCCCACAGAAGAATGGCGCGAACCGGCGCGGCAGGAATATGTGCGCAACATCCTGCACTTCTTCCATCGCCGTTTGGTCAGCAGCTTGCAGCGCGGCGGATTGGTCCGCATGACCATTGGCCGCACGACGGCCCGGCTAGATCTCACCGAGCTCGGCGGTCCCGCGCGTTCCGCAACGGTCTTGCTGGAAACGGTGCTCACCCGGCAAGCGCAGCCGCTCAGTCTCGATCCTTCTCCGCTGCTGGCGGAACCCCTGCGTGAGCAGCGCCTGCGCCGTCTGGTGCAAAATGCCTCCGCCTACTGCCGTGACACCGGCATCAATCCGCTCTATCTGGCATTCCCCTTCATCGTTCTGCGAGATGCACGGGCCTCGGAATCAGCCAAGCCTCGCATCGCTCCCGTCCTGTTGTGGCCGGTGAAGCTGGAGATGCCTTCGGGACAACGAGGCACAGTGA
>CAXNGR010000357.1:0-5149 GCA_964201265.1 Verrucomicrobiaceae bacterium | reverse complement strand
CGCCCGCACCTGGAGCAGATTTTGCCCTGCCTGGAGGCGCACAAGCCGGTCTTCATCGACAAACCCATCGCGGGTTCTCTGGTGGATGCGATCAAGATCTTCGACGCTGCCAAAAAAGCCGGCATCCCGGTCTTTTCCTCCTCTTCACTTCGTTTCGGCAAGTCCACGCTGGCCGTGCGCAATGGCAGCGTGGGCCGCGTGAGCAGCGCAGAGACCACCAGCCCAGCGAGCCTTGAGGAGCATCATCCTGATCTCTTCTGGTATGGGATTCACGGCGTAGAATCACTCTTCACCATCATGGGCACCGGCTGCCAGGGTGTGAAACGAGGCACCACTGCCGACGGCAAGATCACCGTCACCGGCACCTGGGAGGGCGCACGCACCGGCACCTTCACCGAGTCCAAAAGCTACGGCGGCAAGGCTGTGGGTGACAAAGGCGAGGACGCCACCGTCGGCAAATACGAGGGCTATGATCCTCTGCTTTTCTCCATCGTGCATTTCTTCCGCACCGGCATCGCCCCCGTCTCCCCAGAAGAAACGCTGGAGATTTATGCCTTCATGGAAGCTGCGGATGAAAGCAAGCGCCGCAACGGGGGCGATGTGACAATCAAAGAAGTGATGGACAAGGCGCTGGCCGAAGCGCGGAAATAAGGCCACGCCGTTGCGTGCGTCCCTGCGGCGCATGACACGCGTAAACGATGCTGTTCCGGGGCTTTGTGTGTAAGTTTTTCCAGGGAAAACCTGCCCTTTCTTTCCCGCAAAATTGTTTCAACATTCCCGGTGCTGACTCGTCTGTATGGCGTGCTCACGCCCGTCGTGCTGCATTCCAAAAAACCCAACCCAAACACTCCAATGAACGCTCGCTCTCGCATCTGCACCGCATTCACCTGCGCCAGCATGCTGGCCCCAGGATGGCATCCAGCCCTCGCTGAAATCACGCCACCCAAGGTCAACTCGTCCGATTTTCAGGCCAAGCTTGCCAAGGACGCCAGCCCGCTGCCTAACCACGGCCAGCTTCAAATGAGCTACGCCACCGTGGTGGAAAAAATCCTCCCCAGCGTCGTCACGATCTACTCCTCCGCGCCGATCAAGACGCCCGAGGTGGATCAAATCCCGCCGCAGCTTCGTCCGTTCTTTTACCGCTTCTTCGGCGCACCCGAAGACTTTGGGAATGAAGGCGATGAGGAGCAGATCCCCAATCCTCGTCGTCGCGGCCAGCCACAACGCCCACAGCAGCCTGCGCCTGAGGATGAGCAGCATCAGCAGCGCGGCGTCGGTTCCGGCGTCATCATCACGACTGACGGCTACATCATGACGAACAACCACGTCATCGCCGATGCGAAAAAGATCGAGGTAGCCGTCGATGTGAACGGCAACACAAAAAATTACACCGCCGAGGTCATCGGCGCTGATCCGCTGACCGACGTGGCCTTGATCAAAATCAACGCCCCCGGCCTCAAAGCCGCCACGCTCGGCGACAGTGCCCAACTCCGTGTGGGAGACATCGTGCTGGCGGCAGGCGCGCCCATGGAACTCAGCCGTTCCGTTACGCAAGGCATCGTCAGCGCCCTCGGTCGTAGCAATGAAGGCATCGTCGGCAAAGGCCGCGTGCGTGGTTACGAGGACTTCATCCAGACTGACGCTTCCATCAATCCAGGCAACTCCGGCGGCCCGCTCGTCGATTCCCTGGGACGCGTCATCGGCATCAGCACCGCCATCTTGTCCCGCTCCGGCATGAATGCGGGCATCGGCTTCGCCATCCCGATCAACATGGCCATGAACATCGTCGAGGATCTGCTCGATGATGGCGTGGTGAGCCGCGGCTTCCTCGGCGTGCAGATCGCCGACTTGGACGCCACGATGGCCGAACGTCTCAAAATGAAGGAGCAGGGAGGCGCAGTGGTCATGATGGTCGGCGCGGATTCTCCTGCTGAAAAGGCAGGCGTGCAGCTTGAGGACGTCATCGTCGCCATCAACGGGCAGAAGGTGGACAGCAGCAGCCGCCTGCGTCTCATCGTCAGCGGCACGAAGCCAGGCACAGTCATCCCCATCGAACTGCTGCGCAATGGCCAGCCCATGACCCTCAACGCCACACTCGAAGCTCTGCCTGAGGAGGCGCTGGCCGAAGTCGGTCCCGGATCACGCGGCATCCCACGTTCCGTCCCACCGCAGCAGGAAAACACCTCCGAGCTTGTCACTGGCGTCACTGTCCAAAATCTCACCAAAGCCCTGCGTGAACGCCACGACGTGCCGGCTGATGTCAATGGCGTCATCGTCACCAAGGTCGATCCCAACAGCCGCGCCGCCGCGATGGGCGTCGAGGACGGCGATGTCATCTCCCATGTGAACCGCAAGGCAGTCGCCACCGCCGCCGAGGCCCGCACCCTGGCCAAAAGCAGTGACAAAACCGTCCTCCTCCGCGTCTGGCGCAAAGGCGACACGATGCTGCTCATGATTGGCAACAACTGAAGCTCGGACGTTTCTTCAGCCCGCGCATGCCGGAAGGCGTGTGCGGGCTTTTTTGTGCCCTTCAATGAAAAACTCTTCCTCAGGCGCACCAGAAATGGAAGAACTAAGAACTGAAAATGATGGAATGGAAAATGGACTTGCGAGTCTTGCCGAAACATCGGGTTCAGACCATTTTCCATTTTCAGTTCCGCCATTCTCAGTTCTTCCATTCCTCCCGTGCTCTACGACGCCCACAACCACCTCCAGGACGAGCGTCTCGACCCCTGGCGCGATCAAATCATCGCCGAGATGCCACAAACCAGCCTCGCCGAGATGGTCGTCAATGGTTCCTGCGAAGAAGACTGGCCCCAAGTCGCCGAGCTGACCCAGCAACACGCTTGGATTCGCCCCGCTTTCGGCCTGCATCCGTGGTACGTCAAAGAACGCGGCCCCCACTGGCTCACCATGCTCCGCAGCCATCTTGAGGCTCACCCCAAGGCGGTCGTTGGTGAAATCGGCCTCGACCGCTGGATCGAAAATCCCGACATCGACGCCCAGCTCGATTGTTTCCGCGCTCAAATGGCCCTTGCGGTTGAATTGGATCGCCCGGCCACCATTCACTGCCTGCGAGCCTTCGGTCTGCTGGAGGAAACGCTCCGCTCGATCCCACTGCCGCGTCGTGGATTTCTGCTGCACTCCTACGGCGGCCCTGCGGAAATGGTGCCCGCATTCATTCAACTGGGCGCTTATTTTTCCATCAGCCCGTATTTCGCCCATCCGCGCAAGGCAGCCCAACTCGCCACCTTTGCCAAAATCCCGCTCGAACGCCTTCTCACCGAGACGGACGCCCCCGACATGTGGCCGCCGGATGATTTGAACCCGCATCCGCTGCAAACTACCGATGGTGCAGCCCTGAATCACCCTTTCAACCTCCGCGTCAGCTACGAAATCCTCGCCAAAATTCGCAGCATGCCGCTGGAAGATCTGCAAAGTTCCATCGCGAAGAATTATCGAACCCTTTTCGTCTTCTGAGCATTCACTCTTGAGCCCGATTGCGTCATTCGTCATTCCCACCTTGCACCCTTCATCTGGCCCGCCATTTGCTCTTACATGCCAACCATGCGCAAAACCAAAATCCTCTGCACTCTCGGCCCTGCCACGGAGAGTCCTGAAGTCATTGCCAACCTCATCGCGAAAGGCGCGGACGTCATCCGCCTGAACATGAGCCATGCCTCGCACGACTGGGTGCGGACTGTCTATGCCCGCGTCCGTGAAGCCGCCGCATCCGCCAAGCGCGAAATCGCCGTGCTCATGGACCTCACCGGCCCCAGCATCCGCACTGGCGATGTCGAGCAGCCTTGGCAGCTCCAAGTCGGCGACACCGTCGAGTTCCGCTGCCTCTCGGATGTTCCGGCCTCCACGCAGTATTCCGTCAGCGTGAACTACCCGGACCTCGGCAAGGATCTCAAAGCTGGCGACATCATCATGGTCGATGGCGGTATGATCCAGATCAAGGCCACGGAAGTGACGCCCAAACACGTCATCGGCACCGTTTTGACCAAGGGGGAGATGAAATCACGCCGCCACATCAACCTGCCCGGCATCCCAGTGCGACTTCCTCCGCTCACGCAGAAAGATTACGCCGATCTCGACCTCGGCGTCGATATCGGCGTCGATTTCTTCGCCCTCAGCTTTGCCCGTGAACCCGGCCATCTTCAGCATCTTCAACTCCTGCTGGAGCAGAAGCAGAGCAAGGCCCGCGTCATCGCCAAAATCGAAAACCAACAGGCGCTCAACAACATCGACGCCCTCGTCGAGGCCAGCGGCGGCATCATGATCGCCCGAGGCGACCTCGGCAGCGAGTGCCCCATCGAGGATCTGCCGCTCATCCAGCGCCAGATCGTCGAACGCTGCTCCTACCATGGCCGGAAGGTCATCGTGGCCACTCAGATGCTCGAAAGCATGATCGAAAACCCCGTGCCAACACGTGCCGAGGTCACCGACATCTTCAACGCCGTCATTGAGCAGGTGGATTGCGTCATGCTCAGCGGCGAGACCAGCGTGGGACGCTACCCTGACAAGTGCGTTGAGGTGCTCAACACCGTCATCAGCCGCATCGAGCAAAAGTATCCCTCCGGTCGCTTCGCGAGCGACGCCCCACTCAAAACGAACAAGCACAAGACCGTCAAGGCCGCCATCTTGCTCGCCAACAGTATTCCAGGCTCCAAGCTCCTCGTCTTCACCCTCCGCGGCGTCATGGCGCATCTGCTGGCCCATCAGCGGCCTGAGTTTGCGCCTATCTTCGCCTTCACGCCAAACCTGCACGTCTCCCGCACACTCGTCACCGCCCGCGGGGTGCATCCCTTCGTGCTCCAGTTCACCGAAGGCCAGCCGGAGAGCAGCATCCGCGAGGCGCTGGACCTTCTGCGCCGGGAAAACTTTATCAAGACCGGTGATCCGCTCGTCATCCTCAGTGACGCGCTCTACGATGGCGTCAATGTGGATGCCATTCTCCTGCGTGAGGCCTGATGCCGGCGGCTGCAAATCTACTGCATCGCCTGCCGTATCTATTCCCCAACCGAATGCGACCACCGTTTCTGCCACTGCTGCTCTTCCTTGTCTGCGCCCAGGCGGTTTTGCAGGCAAGGGTCTTTGTCAGTCTTGTCGGAACGCTCTTGGAAGCAGAAATCACTGCGGTGTC
>CAXNGR010000356.1:0-5151 GCA_964201265.1 Verrucomicrobiaceae bacterium | reverse complement strand
CAGCCCAGATATCCATCATGTCCCAGCATAGCAGCCTCAAGACCGCCGGCTCCGTCGGCACCAAGCGCAGTGTCCTGAAGCGCGGTGAGCGCATCAAGCTCCTGAAATCCCGTGGACTTTGGAAAGAAGGCCGTCTCCCGACGAACCTGCCGAAGACCAAGCCCGAATAAGGCTTTCCTGTGCGCCTTAACCGTTATCTCAGCCAGTGCGGCGTGGCCTCACGGCGCGGCGCGGAGGAAATCATCCTCGGCGGACGTGTTTCCATCAATGGACACGTCATTAAGGAGCTGGCCACCCAGGTGCAGCCAGAAGACAAGGTGGTCGTGGACGGTTCACCCGTTCGCACTGAGACCCCACTGGTCATCGCCCTGAACAAACCGAAGGGCTACCTCTGCTCTCGCGGAGACACCCATGAGCGCATGACGATCTACGATCTGCTGCCGGGGAAATTCCAGAATCTTCACCACGTCGGTCGTCTCGACAAAGAAAGCGAAGGGCTGCTCCTGCTCACGAACCGTGGCGATCTCTCCCACCGGCTTATTCATCCCAGCCAGGGCGCGGAAAAAGAGTATGAGGTCGTCGTCGATCAACCGCTGACCGCCGAGGTCATGGCGAAGCTCGTCAAAGGCATGATGACCGAGGAAGGCTTCGCCCGAGCCGAGCGTGCCTGGATGGACACCGCCTACCGGGCGCACATCGTCCTCAAAATGGGCCTCAAGCGCCAGATTCGCATGATGCTCTACTACCTCGGCTATGAGGTCGAGCGCCTCACGCGCACACGCATCGGCTGGCTCCAACTCAAAGGCTTGCCCAAAGGTGGCTGGAAAGAGCTGACGCCCACAGAGGTCGAGCGTTTCTTCAAAGAATCCCCGGCCAAACCCGCCCTGGCCCGCAAACCCGCTGCTGAGAAGGAAGACAAAGCCGAGCGCCCGTCCCCCGCTGTAAGCCGCAAGCCCAAAACCGGCTTCAAACCGAAGCGCGAGGGTTTCAAGCCCCGCCGTTCCGAGGAATCGCCACGCGGTGACAAACCGCGCGGTCGTTCCGGCCCTCCAGGCCGCCGTCCGGCCTCCAAAGGAGCCAAAGGACCGCGCAAACGTTTCTGAAGTCGTCATTTCGGCCTCCTGACGCGTTAGAATTTGACCAAAGAACTTCCGGGCGTCAAAAGTCGCGCCCCTGGCGTTCTTGCAGCGCCTTTTCACCTCAAAAAAACGCATACCCATGGAATCAGCCAATCTCACCGTCTCCGTCGGCGGCAACGTCCCCGACTTCAGCATGGAAACCTACGAGCCTACCAAGGGCGACTTCGGCATGGTCTCGCTCGCCGACATCAAAAAGTCCGGCAAGTGGACCATCCTCGTCTTCTATCCTGCCGACTTTACCTTTGTCTGCCCTACCGAACTGGCCGACCTCGCTGATCAGCAGGACAAGCTCGCTGCCCTTGGTGCACACGTCATCGCCGTCTCCACAGACACGAAGTTTGCCCACATGGTCTGGCGCAACACGGAAGGCCTCATGAAGAATGTGAAGTACACTCTGGCCGCCGATCCGACCGGCACCGTGAGCCGCCTCTTCGGCGTGTACGACAATGGCAGCGGCCTCGCTCTGCGCGGCACCTTCATCATCAATCCTGAAGGCAAGCTCGTGACCTCCGAAGTGAACTTCTACAACGTCGGTCGCAACGCCAGCGAGCTCGTCCGCAAGATGGAAGCCAACGTGCATCTCCTCGCCAATCCCAATGAGGCCTGCCCGGCCAATTGGAAGCCCGGCGCGAAGACGCTGACTCCTGGCAAGGATCTTGTCGGCAACGTCGCTGGCGCTCTCGCCAAGTAAGATACCCATTCAACAGGCTCCCGAACCGGCCTTGCGTGACCCGTGTCCGCAAGGCCGGCCTTTTTTGGTTCAAATCGTCTCGTGAATGCGTTGGTAAGTCATGAAACTCACCACCGGAGCCGCCTTCGCCTTTCTCAGCGCACTCATCGCTCACGCGGGCATCACCATCGGCAAATTTGATCTGAAGGAGATTCGCGATGTCTCCACGCTGGAAACGAAAGTGATCGAGGATTGGCATCCGAACCCCAAAGACGCCACGATCCGTCAAAAGCTCGTCGAGATCACCGTCTGCGAGTGGTGGCCGGGCCAGAAGGTGCGCATGCCGGTGACGATGCTCGCGCCTGCGAAGGGTGTCTGTACCAACGTGCTCATCGAGAACACCAGCGCGCAGTTGAAGGTGGCGGCCGCCTCCGGCGCGAAGCTCCGTCTGCTCAAGGAGCATGGCGTGGGCCTCGTCTTCATCGGCTGCGTGCCGATCGATACGATGGAACCGGTCGGGAAGGTCCACACGATGATGGAGGAACGCTTCATCCAGACCAAGAACACACGCTACACACCCGCCTGGATCTGGGGCATCAGCGACATGCGCGCACTCACGACCGCGATGGCGGAAAAGGAGGTGTTTCAGCCGAAGAAGGTGCTCGCCACTGGCGGATCGAAGCGCGGTGTCGCCACAGCCGCCGCGGGCATCGCGGATGATCGTTTCACCGCCATCATGCCCGTCGTCGCACCGGTGATTGAAAGCCCCGGCGGTCCATATGTCGAAGGTATGATGCCCGCCGAGATCACGCAGATGAATGACGCCTTCATCGCTGCAATGACCAATCCCGTCGGCCGCCAGATTCTGCTCATCCGTCAAAAGGCCCGTTCCGACGAGCGCATCACGGTCAAAATGGCCCGCGATGCCGGTTGGAGCGATGCGGAGATGAAAACGGCCTGCAATGCCGCGTGGGAAGCCTGCCGCACCACGAACTACCTTGATGTGCTCAAGCAGCGCGGCACCGAGATCTTCTACAATCAGGGCTCGAATGACAACGTGAGCCCAAGACTCGTCGAACTTGGCCGCCGTTTTCCCCAACTGCCCGTTTACATCGTCCCCGGTGGTCAGCACGGAGGGGCGAAGGAAGCGGGCTTTGTGAAATCCGTCGGTGCCTTGCCCGAAGTGGATGAGAACCTCTACGCCTTCGCCACACATCACTTCTTCGGCGCTCGTCGCATGGTCGCTCCGCCGAAAGTCACCACGCAGTGGGACAAGGCCAAAAAGCACCTCGCAGTGGAAGTCGTCTTTCCCGATGGCAGCGAACCGCAGCAGAACGCGCTCTGGTGGTCCGTGAATCGTCATCCTGATTACAGCATCCAGATGGAGTTCGATGCGTGGACTTCAGCACCACTCAAGAAGACCGGCACAGCCACCTACAGCGGCGAAACGATGGTCGAAGGCGATGTGAGAACCCTCAATGTCATCACCGTGCATGCGCATCAGGAAAGCGGCAGTACCTTGACCGTGTCGAGCCCCGAAATCCGCCTCGACTAGACGGAGTCTGCTATGCCCGTGGGAGACTTTCCGCAACGGAGTGCGATTTGCGTTTCTCAATGCGTTTGGTCTCACACGCCATGACACGCCCAACCTCGCTCCATCGCCGCCAGTTTCTCGGAACCACCGCCGCCGCCTTTGGTGGACTTTTCCTACCCGACAACTCGAAATTGAACGCCGCCATGTCGGATGTGGCCGAGACTGAGCACTTTTTCTATCGCCTCGCGCCCGAGGGTACCTACATCGACTCGCAGCGTGACAACAAGGCTTTTGGCTTCGGTGATGGAAAGATTTACCTGTCCGAGGACAACGGCAAAACGTGGTCGCACAGCGCGGCGTTTGCTGAGGCGGACAACATCACGCTCAGCATCATCCTGAAGAATGGAAACGTTCTCTTTGCCACGCGGGCGCAGCTTTTCCTCAGCACCGACAATCTCAAGACGCATCGCGAGATCATCGTGAAGAAGCCCGATGGCAGCGACTACCGGCCGCACACGCCGGTGAAGGCCGACCAGCCGGGCTGGTATTTCCATTCGCTTGATGGCGAGCACTGCTTCGAAGTGGAGGGCAAGGAAATGCTCGTGTGGGGGAACTACTGCAACGTGCTCGGCGGCCCGGTGCCGGTGAACATCTACTATTCCACAGACAACGGCGAGACCGTGAAGCTGGCGTATGCCTTTGGCCAGAATCCCAAGTTCCAGCAGAAGGACGCGCCACCCGACGCGCCGTTGCTCGGCGATCCGAATAACAAGCTGATCGCCCGGCACGTCCACAACGTGACCTACAACCCCGGCGAGAACGCCTTCTACGCCTGCACCGGCGACATCGACCGCACGCATGGCCTGGAGGTCCACTGGCTACGCGGCACCTACGATGCCAAGGCTGATGCATGGGACTGGAAGCTCGTCATCTCGGTGGACTCCAACTCACGCTTCAAGTGCGGCGGCATCAACTTCATCGACGGCAAAATGTACTGGATCGCCGACGCCAACGGCCCCGCCATCGCCAACCGCCACGATCGTGGCATCTTCGTGTGCGATCCGAAAGACGTCACCGACACCTCGAAGCACACGCTGCTCTTCAATCCCATGTTTGAATCCGCCAACATGCTCGTGCAGGACGGCGTCATGCTTGCCACGCACTGCGCCCCGGCCTCGACCTATGCCTGCGGTATCATCTACTCGCCCGATATGGGCAAGACCTGGGCGCAATACGACTTGAAGGAGTTCGGCCCGCGCTCCGGCTGCCGCATTCACAAGAAGAACAGCGAGGGCTGGTTCCGCATGGACCTGCGCAAAGGCTGGATCGAGCGCGCCGAGGTGATCTTCATCAAGCCGAAGGCGTGACCACTGAACGAAAGGCGAGTTGTCGGATCATGCCGCTGACTTGTTCTGTCTTGTCATGAGTTGAACTTGTCGTGAAAAGCCCGGGTTTGCGCCGTTAGTGGAGGTGATGAAGCCTTCCTTCGCCCTCTTCCTTCTGCTCGGTGCCTCCGCCCACGCCGTCGATTTCAATCGCGACGTGCGGCCCGTGCTCGCCCAGCAGTGCTTCACCTGCCACGGCATGGACGACCACGGTCGCAAAGGCAAGCTGCGCCTCGATTTGAGCGAATCTGCCCACGGCAAAGGCAAATCCGGCGAGATCGCCATCGTCCCCGGCAAACCGGACGCCAGCGAAGTCATCAAACGCATTCTTTCGACGGATGAAGACGAGGTCATGCCTCCGCCGCACACGAAAAAGGTCATGTCGGACAAGGACAAGGCCACTCTGAAAGCCTGGATCGCCGA
>CAXNGR010000355.1:0-5151 GCA_964201265.1 Verrucomicrobiaceae bacterium | reverse complement strand
GTCCCGGCCTCACGCCGGTCATTGATGACAAAAAGAACTGTGGCTTCTCCGCTTCGGCTCGAATGCAGGATCACATCTGAATTGTCACAGGTCAGCTTCGGCTGAAAGCCAAGCACGCGGAAGAGGCGGCCAAGGTTCTCTGAAAGAGGTAAAGGCTTTGCCGATGACTCCGGAGGTGACGCAGTTGCATCAGCAAAACGTCCCGGCTCACTTGCTGGCGCGCTTGGAACGGGTTGATCGGAAATCAAGGCATCGGCCTTCAACGCAGGGCAAAGATTTTCGTCCGCCACGATCTTACCTCCTGCCATCTGCCACTGCTTCAACTTTCCAACCAGGCTTTCAGGGAGGACATCACAGTCCGTCATGACAAGAAAATCACGCCCCTCCAAGCCGTCTGTGGCGAGCACGTCTTCATACACAATATCCGTCTGAATGTGGGCGCGCTGCAGAGCCCTCCAGACCTCAAGCGTCCGGGATGAACCGCCACGATAGAGCCCTCGTCCAGCCATCATCTGAGAAGTAAAGCTCTCGAGCAAAGCCACTGAAGAGCGCAGCGGTTGCCTGCGGCTGAGCATGGGGCCGAGCGGGCGAATCACTTGATCGGCAACATCACTAAACGCATTGTAAAGCTGTGGATGCGTAGCCCGCACCAAACTCGTGTTATCAGCAGATCGAAGTGCGGGCCAACCTGTGCAAACAACCCCTTTCAGGGGACGTGCGAGCATCATCCAGAAACTTTCTTTGAGAATGGCTGGCGCAACGCTCATCTGTCTGACTGGCGTCATACGGTCCTCTATACGGATGCGCTCATTCGTGCCCGACGCATTGAAAGGCGCAACCTGCTCGCGATCCCAGCACAATGGCAGGACACCAAAGATTCCAATCTCGCGGCCATTTGCGGCGCTCATCGCCAGCAATTGATCCAAGCACAACCCGGCGATTAGTGGATCACGGGCATCAATGGATCGATCTCCAAAGAAGGCTACCTTCTCGCCGGTGCCTGCAATTGAAGGCTGGCGCACTGCCGGATCGTGTAGAGTCCAAACGTCCGCTCGTTCCTGTCTCCGCCTGTCCATACCAGTGCCCCACGCTTCACTGACATTCTTCCAACCGCTCCCTTCGGACCAAAACCAGCGGTAGTATCGAAGAACAGGGTCATTATCAGGCAGCATTCGATCCGCCGGGAAATCCGGCAACAGCCGCCAGTCCACGCCTCCGCCGCCTTGAACCTCATTCGGAATATCCTGGCCTGAGAACTTGCGATAAGCCTCCCTTTCAGCCGCGCTGAATCCTGGCTGGGCCTCGCTAATGGGGGCCGAATCCAGCCACACGCCTGCCCATGTTGAGTAATCGCGGAAGGCAACCATCAGACGCTGCGCCGCCACCGCGGCAAGACCAGGCAATTTGCCGGCAAAGGCGTTCAGGTCTCCTGGTTCGTATGCCCGTCCTGCTCGGTCAATCCGATGCTGGCTTGCATCAGACATCAACGCGCGCCAAGGTGACAGCGCCGCCACGGTTTTAAGGCCAAAGGCAAGCCCCTCATCCATCCTTGGTCTTACCTTAAGATGATGGTGTCTTTCGCTAGCACCAAGATACGGCGCATCCATGTTTGTCATCCCAATCCAGTGAGTGCAGGCCAACCCCCTCAGATGAGACAAGTCTTCCCGCCCCGCCCCCTGCATGATGACGGGCAGCATCTGGGTGCGACGCGGAACGATCTCAAACTCTGTCATGCGACTCACACGACCACTGCCAGTTCCCATGGACACCTCCAATGTGTAGGAACCAGGCTTCAAGGCAGTGTCAGGCCCGTACTCATTCACATAGGAGGCTCCTGATTCCAAATCGGGAAAGATGAAGCTCTGCGAAACCCCGGCGACCTCAAACGTCATGTTTGATCCAATCAAAGGTTGGGCACGATGGTTTGTGCAGGTGATCTTCAAAGGCATGGGGCGCCCCATGCGCTCCCACACATGGCGCCCGCTGCCGATATCCAGAGAAAACGCGGCGAACCCGCGAACGCCGGCGCACAGACGCACCTCGTCGAGATCACCGGGAAAACTCGCCGGGGGCGCGATGCTGTCGCCGATGTGAAGCGGCTGATCACCCGCCTGCAGCGCGCCACAACGCTCTTCAAAAGCCGTACCGACAGGCTGTGAGTCCAGAAAGAACGCGACTCCGCCTGCTCCATCATAAGTAAAAGCCAAGTGCCTCCATTCGCCGCCTGGCAGCAGCACAGGTTCGGACTCAAAGCCTTTCACAAACGTGCCGTAACCGAGATTCACAATCATCCGTCGCAAGCCGCGCTCGTTGGCAGCGGTCAGACTCCAGCGGAAGTCTTCCATCCGGCTCCCCTGCTTGTCCAAAAGGCAGCTCGGGGTCGTCAGGACAGCGTCGGCAGAAATGCGAACCCACATCTCGGCTGAAAACGCTCCTGCAGGAGAATGCCTGGCCTGCCGGGTGACGACAGCCGCATGCCGCCCCCCATCCTTTCCATCGCCACACTTCAGCCCGCCGCCAAACCGCCCGCCGGGAGCAAGACTCGCTCCAGCCAGGATCATCTGCGCACCATTCCCCGACGCATCCGACAAAGGCAGCTCGTCAAACTTCCAGCAACCCAATACATGCGGCCCAGTGGCATCCAGATTGCGATAACTCTCTTCCCAGGGATCCTGTATTGGAACACCACCCCATGCACGGGAGCCAACATAAAACACTACAGCGATGCAGAGAGCAGTGATGTTGATTTGCATGAGCGGAAACTGTTGGAAGAAATCACTGCGCGCCAAGATTGAGCGGAGCACCGGGCGGCAAATCCTCAAGTTTCTGATGGCGGATGTAGCGGCGGGCAGGAAGAGGAACATCGACCGGCAGGATGGGGGCTGCCGCCACGTTCGCGGAGTCAGCCCTTAGCGTGAAATCCTGCCCGGAGATCCCGGCAAAACCAGGCTCGGCCCCCTCGACCAGCGGCTGAATTTTTCGGATCTCTCCCGTAAAATCATCAACAGTCGGCACCCAGCCGTCCGTGAGCCAGTTCTTTCCCAATTTGAGCATTCCCGCCTTGCACATCAGTGACAAGTGCTTCCCCTTGGAAGTCGTGTGCAGAATGTTGCCGTGACACTCCACGGTCTCTTCAGGAGTAGAAACCCGAAAAACGGCTATGGATCTCGGACGCGTCGAAACCACGGTGTTGTGGTAAAAGAAGAGCACCCCCTTGCGGAAGCCCGCTGTGTTATCACTATCACCCCCATAGTGGACGATCTGGTTGCTGCCTTCCTCGTCTCGTTCGATGATCACATTGCCATAGACAAGCGTGCGTCGGTAGGCAGGGGAAGCATTCAGCGCAGGGTTGCCCGTTGCATCGACCAAATCCAATTGGCGATTCCCGCCCTCAATCCAATTGTAGGCCACGACGAGCCCAGCGGAACGGTCTTTGAGATTGTTACCTCTGCAACCTTCACGCAGAGGCCCAAAGTGATTAGCTTCGAACACGATACCATTACACTCCGTGTACGCGTTGTGCTCAGTGATCGTCCCAGGGTTTCCGTTGTCATAAAGATGACAGCCCTCCACCCGCACATCGCTGGATTGTGAGCTCACCATGAGGCCATTGCCACTGTCATGCAGCGCAAGATTCCGCAGCACCAAGTGCTCCCCCTTTTCCACCATCACACTGGCAGCGTCCTTGCTATATTTGCCCACTCCTCTCCGCCCGCTGAACGCATAGGGCTGCCGCCCGCATCGTATCTCCAGGTTCTCAACCACAATGTGCGCAGGCATTGTGTCTGCCGGCCTGTTCGCACCGCCGATCTTCAGCACGCTTCGTTCCTCGTTATAATAGTTGAGCGCATTGCGAGTCACGGCATTTTGACCGTCGATCACAGGCAACTGTCCATCAGGGCCTGCAACTCCGCTGACTGTGATGGGCTTTTCTTGGGTTCCACGGCAGCACAGAACCCATTTCTCATAATAAGGTTTGGCCTGCCAATAAATGCTCACCGTGTCCCCGGCCTGCAAAGACTCCCAAGGAACTGAGCTGATCGTTGGGTGCATCTTTCCCGGCCCTACCTGGTAAACCTCCGCCTTGCAGAACAACTGCATTCCAAGAAAACCAACAAGGATAAATTTGCTTTTGTAGCGCTTTGTCATTTTCATATCATAAAGGAAAACCCCGAGGCATGTTCCTTCAGAATGGACGTTTAGCCAGCTCCAATATGCGCCTCATTCCTCAAACAAGCCGCGCAAATCCGTTCTCGATGCCTGGCCCACCATCTTCGGATGGAAACTTGCCCGATGCCTGAGCTTGATCAACAATTTCCAGGGTTTCATCCAGCGCTGCGAGCATTTCAGCGATCAATTCATCCGTGTGCGGCCATGTCACATAAAGCTGGCTCGACATCAAATAGCCGCGCTGGAGCATGTGGCGGATCATGAGCACCTTAGCCGCCGGATCGGCAAAGCCGAGTGAAGGAGCGCACGGCATGCCGCCGATCTTGAGCTGCAGCGTGGGATGCCGCGAAGCCACCTCGCGCAAACTGTCCTGCAAACGCTCTCCAAGGCTCCAGACATGCTTCTGCACGCCCTCGCGTTGCATTTTGCCAATGCAGGCCAATGAGGCAGCCGTGCCCACGCCATCCGTCCAGTAGCTGCTGGAGATGAAGCTGCCGTTAGAGGCCTCCATAATCTCATTTTTCCCGATGATGGCACCGGAGGGATAGCCGTTCGAGATCGCCTTTGCATATACGGCGATGTCAGGCTCAATGCCGAGTACATTGGCGGCTCCGGGGAAGCCGAAACGCCAGCCGCTCGTCACCTCATCCAGCACAAACACCGCTCCGGCGGCATGGCAGGCTTCGATCACGTTTTGCAGAAAGCCATCACGCGGAAACTCACTCCGCATCGGCTCCATCACGACGGCCGCAAGCTTGCCATCGAGCTTCTGCAAGGCGGCTTGGAACGACGCGGGATCGTTGTAGCGAAACGGCACCGCCGTGCCCGCCAATTCACGCGGCACACCGAGCGGCTGCAAACCGGGAAGCAGATGACCATCCAACGCGGCATCATCGCCGAGGTTCGCGGCGAGATACCAATCACTCCAGCCATGGTAACCGCAGAAGGCGATGCCACTTTTTCCCGTCGCCGCACGTGCGA
>CAXNGR010000354.1:0-5167 GCA_964201265.1 Verrucomicrobiaceae bacterium | reverse complement strand
CCGCCAAAGGCCAGCACGAGACCGACCATGTTGATGATGTTGATGATACCGCTGAATTTTTCCGTCAGATCGCCGGAAGCGGCGGCCAGAGGCATGCTGAAGCGCAGGATGTTAACACCGAGGGTGCTGATGGCGATGGAACTCATAGGAGGCGAGGTGGTTCTGTTTGATTTTGATTTTCGATGATGAAGGCACCCGTAAGTGCCGAGTGCTGCCTTGGATTAGGCCGTCCCCGCCTGCCTGTGACACATTTTTTTCCAGTCCACGTCCCTACCCCGCTCCAATCAGCCCATCAACGCGTCACGAAGCGCCGAAAGCTCCTCGTTCAGCGACTCCTCGGTAGGATCACGCAACGTGCCGGCCACGATGTTCCGCATGATTTCACGAAAGCGCTTCCGCTGACGCGAAATCACCTGCCGCACCGCGTCATGACTCATGCCAAGACGGGCCGCCAGCTCCGCATCACTGCCCGAAGCAGCGCAGGTGGGGTCCAGACGCGCCCGCAGCAGACGAAACTGCTCCGCCTTGCCCGCCTCCTCGTGCTCCTGCTGCAATTTAAGGACGGCCGTCTCAATGATTTGCAGGGCGCACTGCCGCTGAAAGGCCGATTCCGGCGTGCGGTGATCAGCGGGATCAATCGTGATCTCATCCTCGGCCTGCGATGCCTCAATGGATAAAATTTCACGCCCTCCGCCACGTTTCAGGGCGTTCGCCTGCCGGTGCCAGTGCCGGATGTGCCGACTGAAGGCAGTGAGCAGGTAGTTGCGCAGTCTGCCCAGGTTTTCATCCGCCGCTGCAAACAAATCCTTGTCCAAAATGAAGGCAAAAAAACTCTGCGTCACGTCCTCGGCATCCGCCGGGGCCAGCCCCTGATGGCGGGCGTAAGAATAGATGGGACGCCAATAAATTTTGCACAACTCGTCCAAGGCCAGTCGGCTTTCTTTCAGATCGCCGCCTTGACGCAAAGACACCACCACGCTCCAGCGTGTGTTCGGGAAAGCTCCATGTTCGGTTCGCATGAGTGACATTTCATAAAGAGGATGTCTTCCTGAGATGCAAATTGAACTGCGGCATTTGCAAAAGACATCTCAATGTCAGTCACATACGCTCGATGCTCGGCTATTAAACGATATTTTTCACTTCCCAACTGACCCATGGCCCAACCGCATTTCAAATCCCCCAACTCAGCGCGGAGAGAGACTTCTAGCGCAGCTTTGGCGGGCTTGAACCCCATGGGCCTGATCAACGCGGTGCTGACCGATGACAGCCTGGACTGGCAGCCGCCCGAGGCCGCCGAACTCGAGGCGCTGATGAAGGAGGAGTATGTGGATTTTGCCTTCATTGACCGTGGTGGCATGGGCGCAGTCTATGCTGCCACCCAGAAATCCCTCTCGCGCCGTGTCGCCATCAAGGTGCTGCCCGCCGAGCTGAGCACGGAGGAAAGTTTTGTTCGGCTCTTCGAGCGTGAGGGCCAGATGCTCGGCCAGCTCCAGCATCCGCACATCGTCACCGTTTACGGCTCCGGGCGCACTACGGCAGGGCATTTGTATCTCGTGATGGAGTTTGTGGAAGGAGCCACCCTGATGGAGATGCTGCGTAAGCGCCGCCCATCCGTCACCCGTGCCCTGGAGATCACCGCTCAGGTCTGCGAAGCGCTGGACTATGCCCATGCGCGCGGCGTCGTGCATCTGGACATCAAGCCGGGAAATATTCTTATCGACGAGCGCGGCCTAGTGCGTGTGGCGGACTTTGGCCTGTCCCGCGATCTCCGACGGCTCGGCAGCATCACCACCACTCGCAAGTTTATCGGCACTGTCGGCTATGCCGCGCCTGAACAGCGGCGTGCCGAGGGCACCGTCGATCATCGCGCAGATATTTTCAGCCTCGGCGTCACTCTTTATGAAATGCTGACCGGCCAGTTGCCGGCTGGTGTGTTTGACCTGCCCTCGAAGAAAGCTGGCACCTCGTCCAAAGTGGACAAGATCGTCCTCCGCGCCCTGCGTGAAAACCCCGAGGAGCGCTATCAAAGCGCTGCTGAGATGCGCACAGCCATCGCCAAAACCATGCTGCGACTCGGTACGCCCCTGGTGCAGCGTGCCATCATCAGCCGCCCGATGGTCTCCATGATGACCTGCGTCATCGTCGGCATGGGCTTCATCTATCTGCTCGGCGAGCTCAGCCGCGAGTTTAAAATCTCCAATGGGGGAAACGTGAGGACCGCTTTTGACGCACCAGAATCCCTGACGGTGCCCTCACTCGTCACGCTGGACGAAAACTGGGCGGTCATCAGCCAAGGAACCCGCTGGAACAATCTTCAGGGCACCGTCTCCCACTTTCCGGGCTGGGAAGCGGCTGAAATTCATTCCGAAGCCGAGCAAAAGCATGTCGCCAAGCTGCTGCGAGAGAATCACCTGGTTCGTCCACTCTGGCTTGGGGCCAGGACGGCACCCAACAGCTCGCCTGTGCGTTTCGAATGGCTCAGTGGCAGCCCGATGACTTTTCAGGCCATGATGCCGCCACGCTCGGCTGCCCCGCCAATCATCACTGAAATCCAGGCAAAAAACAAAAACACCTTCCACAGCAAGGAAGGGGAAAGCCCCGACTGGATTGAAATCCACAACCCATCCAGCCAGCCCTGCGACCTCACCGGCTGGCACTTGCGCCAGTTTTTCGGCGGGCAAGAACGCGGCGAGTATATGTCACAAGCATGGATCGGCAGAGCCTCCGACCCGGAAAAGACCTCCGTCGCGCTCCAGCCCGGCGAGTATCGCGTCATCGCATGCAGTTCACGCCTCCCACAGATGCCTGGGCTGATGCGCATCGACTTCAGCCTGGAGGCCACTTCGGGTCGCCTCGAATGGTATGATCCCCAAGGCATCGTCTGCCAACGCTTTGAGCAAAACTGGATACGCTTTCCTGAGGATGCCTCCATCAGCCTCGCCCCGGATGGCGAAAGCTGGGGCTGGAGCCAAAAACCGACACCAGGCGCTCCAAACACGTCCGTCACAGCCCCTTTTGCCGCGCCCTCGGCCGCCACGCACGCACGACCAGGCTTGGTTATGCTGCCAGAGTTTGACGGTCGCTGGGCGCGCTGCCCGGTCGGCATTTCAAATCAAATCCTGCTCCGACGAAGCAGAAAGTGAGGGAGAGATTCACTCCTCACAGCCCCTTCGGCATCCAAGCCTCCAGCTTGCTCACCTCGGCTTTTGCGGATGAACTGACTGGAATGCCCCAGAAATCAAAGAATGGACCGAGGTTTTTGCCCGTGATCTTCGAGTAGCGCACGAGGAACTGGTCGCGGCGTTCGTCATCGCCTTTCGGGGCGGCTCCGAACTCGTTGCCAGCGAAGCTGTGGAGATACTTGCGCCAGCTTTCCCAGCCGAACTCCTGGATGAGCTGGATGTAAGTCGTGAGGGCCAGAAACGGGCTGCTTTTCCAGTCCTGCCACTTGTTGGCGGACTTCTTGATCTTCTGCACGTTCGCCTTGCGCTCCTCTTCGGTGATCGCGGGATGCCCGATGAGCCAGTCTTTCTTCAAGACCTCGTGGTAGCAGTACATGCCGATGACGTTGTTCGTCACCTCGCCGGTGCCGTCGAAGGTGAAATCGCCGCGCTGGTGGTTGTGGCCGATTTCGTGGTAGAAGCCCCAGCCGGGGAACTTCAATTTGCCAAAGGTGACCATCTCCGGCGCAGCGCTGGTGGGAATCATGATGGGATAGCCGCTGTGCATGTAACCGGCGCTGATCTGCACATCGGCGACGATGCGCTCGGGCCGTTTGCGCTCGGCGGCTTGATTGGTGATGTCGTCCTGCGCCTCGACGACCTTTTTCCAAAAGGTCATGAGTTCGGTGGGATTGTTTACGAGACGACCAACCTCAGAAGGAAAGCTGATGATAAGCTTATCGCACGCCATCTCAGCCCATGGCGCGGGTCGCTGGCGGATTTCCTTCCATTTCATATCATCATCCTGGCCGAGCACGAACAGCGGCGCGGCGATGGCATTCTGGATCGCAACCGTGAACGGCTCGTCGTCCTTCGCTCGCCCCGGAACTTCGATGTAGATCAATCCGCCGAAGGCGCTGGCTGTTTTCGTGATTGGAGCTCCCAGTGTATCGCTGCGCGTGATGTCCGGAGCACGCTGCCATTTGTCGAGGTGGTAAAGCGTGTCGCTGTGGCAACCGATGCGCACGGCGTAGCCTTTGTCGGCATATTTTTCGGGCAGCGTGACCGTGATGACCTCACCTGCGGCGGCATAAAGGCCGGTGCTGGTCCAACCGGAGATGCTGGGCGTGATTTTCACCTCTCCGGTAATGCGCGGAGCACCTTCGGGTGCCTTGCCGGGGAATTCGACATGAGCCGGATGCGCCTTGATGCCGTCCGCGCCCGCGAGACGCAGCATGCGCGTCTCCATGCCGAGGCGCAGGCGTGCGGCGGCATGCTGTGTGTCGGTGAGCGGCACCTTATCCTTCGGCACCGGAGCATCGGTGCCTGCATTACCGAGAGCGGCAGCCACAGCGTTTTTCAAATTGCTACGGTCCGGCGGTTGCGCGGCCATGGCGATCTGGATCGCGTTCATGCCCTGCTTCATCTGCTCCGCCGTGAGCGCTGGGCCGCCATCTCGCTGCTTTTTGATCGCGCTGATGGCGTCGGAGGCATTCATGAACTGCGGCAGCTCGATGCGTGCATCGAAGCCGCGCAGTTGATCAAAGGCGCTCATGTCCGTGATCGCGATGCCCGCAGGCAGCAGCGCCTGATTCACGCCATGGGAGAGGGTCAGATCCTTGCCACCGCTCGTCTGCCCATACGCCCAGCCGGTCATGCCGCCGATGAAGCCGCCACCGCCCCTGATGTAATCGGCCAGCGCAGCGCCTTCCTCCGCGCTCGTGACACCCTGGATGTTGATGATCACGACATCGTAGTCGCCGAGGTTCTTTTTCTCGACGGTGTCGAAGGTCTCCGCGTTGAAGCCGCGCTGCTTGTAGAAATTGACCGCGTTCACGCCCTTGAGGCCGACGCGCGGCTTCTCTTTGTTGCCCGCCCACTTCACGCAGTTCTCCATAAGCTTCGCGTGATCACCACCCTCGCCGCCGCCGAGGTAGCTGTTATGTCCGAAGAGAATGAATCGCCCTTTTTGATAGGCTGCGGCTGCCGCGACCGCGATTTCGACA
>CAXNGR010000353.1:0-5173 GCA_964201265.1 Verrucomicrobiaceae bacterium | reverse complement strand
GCGCGGCAGCAGCAGTTTCATGCTTTCCTCCATGCCGATGCCTTGCAGCTCAAAGTGGCTGTAGTCATAGGCCACCTGAATGGCCGGTGATTTGACCTGCTCCAGCAGCCAGAGCAGGCGCTCCGGTGAGTTCACCGCGCTGCCGACATGCGCCTTGATCGTGATCGTTGTCTTCACCTTCTCCGCTGTCTCGGCCCAGGATTGCAGGCGCTCCGCCATGCCGGACTTCTGCTGCTCCCAGGTCGCTGGTTTGCCACCGCAGACCGTTTCGAGAATCGCTGGCCGTGCCGCATTCAAATCGACCGCCAACTGCGCTGCATCGCGGATGGTTTGCAGTGCCTGGGCATGAGTTTTGTCGTCAGCGGTGAGGCTGAGATTCACCATCAGGCAGGGAAGATCCAGTTTCAGCGTGGAAAGCTGCCGAGCAGCCTCCTGGCGCACTTCCGCCGTGAAAACCTTCGGCTCGGTGGGATAGCCTGCATTCAAAGCGAACTCGACATTCGCATAGCCGATCTCTGCGCAGGTTTTCAGAGCCTCACTCAGCGGCAGTGTCTTCATTCCATAAAGGCTGAAGCCCAGGCTGATCCCTCCAGGGGCTGCCGCGTGCGTGAGGTGTGGCAGGGCAGCAAGCCCCAGGGCAGAGTGAAGAAAATGGCGGCGTGTGTGCATGAGCGTGATGCGTTGGGTTGACGGGCTGGGCTGATAACGCAGCGGACAGAGGAATCCAACGCCAGAATGCCACATTGCGAGAGATTTGAAGCCTCCAGTAGGCCGGGGTGCCTCGAAGAATCGCGCCTCGCCACTTGAGTCCTCTCTCCAGCCGTCTTACAAAAGGGAGTATCGCCATGCTCAAACTGACTTACCGCCTCTCGAAAGGAGCCAGCCGATGACCTCTGGCTGGATCGCTCTACTGGATGACCTTGCCACACTCACCAAGGTGGCCGCCTCATCGCTGGATGATGCCGCTGGGCAGGCGGCCAAGGCAGGCAGCAAGGCGGCGGGCATCGTCATTGATGATGCGGCGGTCACGCCGCGTTACGTCGTCGGTCTCGCGGCAGAGCGGGAACTGCCGATCATCGCCAAGATCGCCTTCGGTTCGCTGAAGAACAAACTGCTCCTGCTGCTGCCTGGAGCCCTTTTGCTGAGCTTTTTCGCGCCCTGGGCCATCACACCGCTGCTCATGGCGGGCGGCGCTTTTTTATGCCTGGAAGGCTACCATAAGGTCATGGACCTCGTGCGCCCGGGCCATGCAGATCCCAAGGAGAAGGTCATGGTGGCGCAAACAGCAGAAGCACTCGAAAACGAGCGTGTGAGCAGTGCCATCCGCACGGACTTCATCCTCTCGGCCGAGATCATGGCCATCACCCTCGCCTCCGTCGCCACTTCGCCAGTTTGGTTGCAAGCCATGGTGCTGGGAGTCGTCGGCGCGGGCATGACGCTCCTCGTTTACGGTGCTGTGGCCGTCATCGTGAAGGCGGATGACGCGGGTGTGGCCCTGGCGCGAGCCTCGCAGGGGCCGGTGCGCGCCCTCGGGCGTGGCATCGTGCTAGGCATGCCGGTTTTTTTGAAGGCGCTCAGCCTCGTGGGCATGGTGGCCATGCTCTGGGTTGGGGGCGGCATCCTCATCCACGGCCTGCATGAGCTCGGCATCCACGCGCCGGAAGAGGCGGTGCATCATGCCGCCGAGTTCGTGGCGGCAATCGTCCCACCCATCCAATCATTCCTCGCCTGGCTCGTCGGCGCGGGCATCGCAGGGCTGCTCGGCGTCATCATCGGTGCCTTGGTTGATCCGCTCGCCAATCACGTTCTCATTCCCGGCTTCCAAGGGCTGAAGAAACGCTTTGGCTGGACTTCGGCGGACTGAAAGCAAACCGTGGAAGCGCGGCACGGGGGAGCGATTCAAGAGACAACGACCCCGTGTTGATCAACGCATACAAGAGCTACCGCCCCCGCGCCAACCACACGCCAAGCACGGCGACGGCCATGCCGATGAGAGACAACCCTGTCAACGTCTCGCCAAAGATGCCCCAGGCCATCAAAGCCGTCACGGCGGGCACAGTGTAAAACAAGCTCGCCACGTTCACCGCCGTGCCGCTGCGGATCAGATGATTGAGGAGGCTGATCGCGCCGATGGAGAGCACCAGCGCCACCCACAGCAACGCGAAGACAAACTGCCCGCTCCACTCCACGCGCATCGTCTCCGTTGTCAGCGCCAGCACCGATGTCACCACCAGACTCGCCGCATATTGCACCACCGTGCTCGTGCGCAGGTCAAAGGCCGGGCAATGCCGCTTCTGCCACATGGTCCCCGCCGTGATGCCGATCAGCGACAAGATTGCAGGCACCGTCATGAGAAAAGTCAGTCCGCTACCCGTCTTGTGTGCCACCACCAACGCCGTGCCGACGAACCCGAGCACCAGTCCACCCCACTGCCGAGCCAGCACACGTTCACCGAGCGCCACACCCGCGAACGCCGCCGTGAAGAGCGGCTGCATCGACACGATCAAACTCAAAATCCCTGCTGGAAGTCCCAATCGCAGTGACCAAACGCAGCCACTCAAGTAAAGCGCATGAATCAGCAGCCCCGCAAAGGCCACATGCAGCATCTGTCCCATTCCCTGCGGCCAAGGAGCACGCGAAACGAGCGCGATGGGCACCAAGATCGCCAGCACGATGCAGTAGCGCATCGTCAGAAAGGTGAACGGCTCCGCATACGGCACCCCCAGCTTCGATCCGATGAACCCACTGCTCCACAGCAGCACAAACAGCCACGGAACGGCTGCTGACCAGCGTGTGGAGCGTGCGTTGTCGCTCATCAAAAGGTGTTCTGAATCACCACCTCTTCATACGGAAGCTGCCCCGGCTTCGGCCAGGCGGGCTGGGTGCCTTTGCCCACGGCGATCATGAAGCTGATGACGTGGTCCTCGGGGAGCTTGATGATCTTGGCGACGGCGTCGAAGTCGAAGCCGTCCATGGGGCAGGAATCATAGCCCATGGCCTTGGCGGCGAGCATGATCGTCATGCCGGCCATGCCGCAGGAACGCATGCATTCGTCGCGCTGCACCTGGTCTCGACCGTCATAATACTGGCCGATGGCGGGCACGAGGAAGTCCTGCACCGGCTGCGGGGCGTCCTTCCAATAAAGAGCGGCGTCTTTTTTCCACGCGTCTTTGTCAGCACACAGCACGATGAGCAGGGAAGAATCCGTGACCTGTGCCTGATCCCAGGCGACAGCTCGAATTTGCTTCCGCACCTCGGGATCGATGACGGTGACGAATCTCCAATGCTGAAGGTTGAAGGCCGTGGGAGCCTGCATGGCAGCTTCCAGGAGTTGGCGGATCTCCGCGTCGGTCATTACGTGAGCGGGATCGTAATGCTTGATGGCGCGGCGGGCGGTGATGGCGTCGAGGGTATTCATGGAGGAGGTGATGAGGTTTGGGTTTCGTTGAGTAAAGCTTTGAGATCAAGTGGTGCGGTGGTCATGGCGAGTTCGCCTTTGGCATCACGCGGCCATTCGGAAGGATCGCGGTCCACGTAGAGTTCGAGGCCGTTGCCGTCGGGGTCTTGGAGGTAGAGAGCTTCGCTGACGCCGTGATCGGCGGCACCATCAAGCGGGATTTGATGTTCGATGAGGCGTCGCAAAGCATCGGCGAGAGCTTTGAGATCGGGATAGAGGATGGCGACGTGATAGAGGCCGGTGGTGCCGGGCAGAGGAGGCTTGCCGCCACGGCTTTCCCAGGTGTTCAGGCCGATGTGATGATGGTAGCCACCCGCAGAGACGAAGGCCGCGCCGGGTCCGTAGCGCTGCGTGAGCTGAAAGCCGAGCACGCCGCAGTAAAAAGCCAACGAGCGCTCCAGATCGGCCACCTTCAGATGAACGTGGCCGATGCGGACGCCGGGATGGATGGGCATGCTCACGACATCGCGGGGTAGTCGGTATAGCCTTCGGGGCCGGGGGAGTAGAACCGTGCGGGGTTCGGCGCATTGAGCGGCGCTTTGGCGGCGATGCGGGCAGGCAGATCGGGATTGGCGAGGAAGCTGGTGCCAAAGGCGACGGCGTCGAGTTTGCCCTCGGTGATGGCTTGCTCGGCCTCATCGGCGGTGTAGCCCATGTTGCTAATAAGCACGCCCTTGAAATGCTGGCAGGCGGGCGTGATGACATCGCCTTGCTGGGCTTGGAAGAAGTCGGCTCGCATCATGTGCAAGTAGGCGATGCCACGCGTGCTGCATTGCTGGGCGATGTAGGTGGTGACGCCGACAGGATCGCTATCGATCATGCTGTTGTAGCTGTTGAGCGGCGAGATGCGCAAACCGACGTGATCCGCACCCCAGACGCTGATGGCGGCATCAAGCACTTCGAGCATCAAACGGGCGCGATTTTCCAAAGGACCGCCGTAGGGGCCGCTGCGCTTGTTGGCGCCGTCGCGGAGGAATTCGTCGAGGAGGTAGCCATTGGCTCCATGGACCTCCACGCCGTCAAAACCCGCCGCTTGGGCATTCTCGGCGGCCTTTTTGAAACCCGCGACGATGCCGGGGATCTCGTCGTCGCGAAGTTCGCGAGGGGTGACGTAGGGTTTCTTGCCTTCGGGCGTGTGGACTTCATCGCCGGTGATCGGAAGGGCGCTCGGCGCGACGGGTTGGGCTCCGCCATTGAGCAGCGGATGACAGGCGCGACCGCCATGCCAGAGCTGGAGCACGATGTGACCGCCTTTGGCATGCACAGCATCGGTGACGGCTTTCCAGCCTTTCACTTGAGCCTCGGAGTAAATGCCTGGTTCCATCCAGAAGGAGGAATTGCCTTCCATGACCATCGTGGCCTCGGCGATGATCAAACCGGCGCTGGCTCGCTGCGCGTAGTATTCCGCCATGAGCGGCGTGGGATTGTGATCGGCATCGGCGCGGCAACGCGTGAGCGGAGCCATGAGGACGCGGTTTTTGAGCTGGAAAGCGCCGGCGGTGAGTGGGGAGAGGAGCTGCATGGAGTGGTGGAGTTTTGGAGTGATGATGGGGAGAGCAGTGAAACAGGCACTCTTGCCTGTTTTTGAGGGGGCACAGACAGGAGTGTCTGTGTCACGGTTGGAGGTCGGCGTGGATTTTGAGGTGGAGGTGGATGTGGTCGTTGACGATGTGTTTGCCGAGGAAGCGGAAGAGTCGGCCGGAGCCGTAAACGCTG
>CAXNGR010000352.1:0-5187 GCA_964201265.1 Verrucomicrobiaceae bacterium | reverse complement strand
AACGACCGCAAGCTCCAGGAGGCGGTCAAAACCTGCGATTTCTTCATCCGCAACTCCGGCATGGGGCAGGACATCACCTTCATGCAGTTTTGCCAGAAACATGGCAAGCCCTACGGCCTCTTTGGTCAGTCGTATTTCCCCAGCATGGTTGAGGGGAAAGGCGCGGAGGAGCGCATCGCACTGCTGAATGCCGCCTCGTTCATCTACACCCGCGAGACGAAAACGCTCAAGATTCTCCAAGGCGCTGGCATCAAGGCCGCCGCGCTGCAATTCGGCCCCGATGGCTGTTTCGGCATCGACGTGCGCGATGACGAGCGCGGACTTGCCACCATGAAGAAGCTTGGTTTGGAGGAGAAAAAGTTCATCACCGTCATGATCCGCACCAACACGCCGAAATACCCCGGCGTGGACGATCCACGACCCGAGAAGCTCAATCCGCTGCATCCCACGCCGCAGCAGAACGCCGACGACGAGCGCCGAGCGGCGAAGTTCCGCGAACTCGTGACGCTGTGGATCAAAAAAACGGGTGGCAAGGTGCTCATCGCACCAGAAACCATCAAAGAGATGGGTCACAACAAGCGCCTCATTCATGATCCACTGCCGCCGGACATTCAGAAGCACGTCGTGAACCTCGACACCTTCTGGAACGCCGATGAAGCCGCCTCCATCTTCGCCAGAGCGCACACCGTCGTCTGCCATGAGCCGCATTCGCCCATCATCGCCCTCGCGAATGGCACGCCGATCATCCACACCTACTCCGAGTTCCACTCGCCCAAGTGCTGGATGTTCAAAGACATCGGCCTGCCCGAGTGGCTGCTCGAAATGGACGAGACGCCCGTCGAAAAGCTCGCTGAGACGCTCTTCGCCATCGACGCCGATTACCCCGCCGCCCAGGCGAAGGTGAAGAAGGCGATGGCCTATGTGAACGAGTGCTTTTCAGGCTCGATGAAGCATGTGAAGAGCGTGCTAGCAGAGCAGTAGGCATACGAAGGCCACGAAAAGCTTCAGAGATCTGGTGCCGAGCGCCTTCTACGGAGCCGGTGTCACTTTCAACCGCATGAAGCGATGGCCGCTGCTACCGGCCGGCACGAGGGCTTTGACGATCTGGGTGGTGCCGTCATCGCTTTGCACCTCCTCGGTCACGCCAGCGCTGCACCAGCCGGTTGTGCCCAGGGTGTCGTTCCATTCCACGGTGAAAATGTTTCCGGCGCTGACTGCTGCGACGCTTCGGGTGTAGGTGTACTCCAGACTGGCACCTTTGACCGCGGTGGTGACGGGTAGGGCATTGCCTTTGGTCGGGTCCAGATTGCAGGCTTTTTCAATGAGATTGGGGATGCCGTCGCCATCGAAGTCGGCGTCATCCGCAGCGGTGCCCGTATTGGCGGTGGTTCCAAAGTGGCGGTGCCGCCAAGCCTGCGCACGGGATAAAGCGGTGAGGGTGACGTCATTGCCGTCCCCACCGGTGTAACTGATGATAAAATCGTTGTTGTTTACGATGACGACGCTGCCCTGGGGTCTTCCTGCGAAGGTGCCGCTGATGGGGCCAGCACTGGTCTTGTTCAGGATGGTGAAAGAGGCTCCCGCAGGGAGACTGGGGGCGGCGGTGATGGCGAGATCTCCCTGGAGGGCGACGTCACCGGAGACATTGAGCTGGTCATATCCGTCTCCCGGGTTCGTGCTGTTGATGCGCACCCGAAGAAGGGCGCTGTTTTGTAGGCTGAGGTTGTTGTTGATCGTCGTCACTCCCTGAACAGCAAGGGTTCCGCTGCTGATGGTGACGGGTGCGGTCTGAATGTTGAGTTGTCCGGCAATCGTGTTGACCGTGCTGCCAAGCACAAGGTTTTGGGAGACCGAAGTCTGGGCGACTGAGGCTGAGAAGTTGAGAGAGGTGGGCTGAAGGCCAAGGACAGATGATCCGCTCAAGGCGATGGGATTGCTCCCCAAGGTGCTGATGGCTACGCTGCCTGTGTTGACATGCAGGGAGTTCGACAAGGTCAAAGTCGAGGCGTTAGCCGCCAATTGACTGTATGTGGCCGTGCCGAGTGTGGGAGCGGATGTTTCATTCAAACCGATGGAGATGACTCCGCTGCTGGTGATGGTTCCCATTCCCAAGCTGGCTTGGTTGGCAAGGGTGACATCAGCCAAGGAGACGGTGCCCACGCCTAGGCTGTATGTGTTGTTCAGGCTGAGCGGATTTGTGACTGACGCTGAATTCTGCGAAATAGTTGTGGTGCCACTGGCCGCAGAAGTGACCAGCGGCGAACCGATGATAAGCGAGCCGGGGCTGAGGCTAAGGTTCGACGTGATAATCGACGCACTTGAACTGCTCGACGTCGCTCCGCTCAGTGTGAGCGTGCCACCGGAGGTGCTGCTGACGGAACCCTCAGGGGTCGAAGGGGTGCTTCCTGCGGTCCCGTCGTCCGGACTGCTGGTCTGCGCTGCGACAGGGAGCACAAAGAACCCAGCGACGAGCGCGACCATGCATTGTAGGTGGCGGAAAGACTGCATTTCAGATTTTTTACCCATTGTGGGTCTGGCTGGCAATCTTTTTTCTCGGGCATTTCAGCCTAAATCCATGCGCCAGATACACATGGGTGCCTCGCTGGTTCGATGAAGCTTGTGAAGGCCATTTGGGGTGCCTGATTTGTCCGCCTGCCATCGTTATGGCCTGCATCATGCCTTCCCGCCGCGCCTTTCTTCAAAACAGCACGCTCTGCCTTGCTGGATTCGGCGCTGGGAAGAGCCTCGCTGTTGAAACCGATGTCAGGCCACTTCTGCGAGTCGGTTTGATGACGGATCTGCACTACGCGGACAAGGAGCCGACCAGGACGCGGTTTTACCGCGAGGCGCTGGCGAAGTTGGATGAGGCTGTGGAGCACATGAACCGGGAAAAACCGGCTTTGGTGGTCGAACTCGGCGATTTCATTGATCAGGCGGACTCCGTCGAAAAAGAAATCGAGTGGCTGAAGACGATGGAGTCGCACTTTGCGCGGCTTTCGATGCCCCGGCACTACGTTTTGGGCAATCACTGCGTTGGCACCCTTACGAAGCAGGAGTTCGCGCAGCACACAAAGGCAGTGGGAGGCTATGCTTCGTTTGAGAGCGGTGGCGTGACTTTTTTGATGCTGGATGCCTGCTTTCGCGAGGACGGCACGCCCTATGAGCGGAAGAATTTCCATTGGCAGGATGCGAATCTGCCCAAAGCTGAACTCTCTTGGCTAGAGTCTGAGTTGAGCCAAGCCAGCGGCCCGGTGATCGTGCTGGCGCATCAACGGCTCGATCTCGACAAAGCCCACGCCGTGCGCAATGCCGCCGAAGTGCGCGCCCTGCTGGAAAAGTCCGGCAAAGTTCTCGCCGTCTTTCAAGGCCACTCGCACAAGAACGATTACCAGCAGATCGCTGGCATCCATTACACGACGCTGGTCGCGATGGTGGAAGGCAGCGGCACTGAAAACAACGGCTACACGATGCTTGAGGTGCTCGCTGATGGTTCCCTGCGCCTGAATGGCTTCCGCAAACAGGTGAACCGTGCTCTGAAGCACGCCTGATGCCCTGTGGCCGCGAGATTCAACTCGCGTCCGCAGCCAATGCCGCGTTGCCGATGATGCCGGCTTCGTTGCTGAAGCGGGCGGGAAGGATTTGCAAGCGCTCCCACACGACGGTGCTAAGCATGCTCTGCACCTTGTTCTTGAGCGGCGTGAAGATCAGATCACCGGCCTGCGCGACGCCGCCGCCTATGACGAAAGCGTCAGGATTGAGCAACCAAGCGATGCTGGAGATGGCGGTACCGAGCCAGTCGGCCACTTCGCCCCAAATCTGACGCGCGATGTCATCACCGGCCTGCGCGGCATCGGCGATCTTCTTCGGCGTGCAGTCGGCGATGTCTTTTTCGATGCCAGCCTCGGCGTAGCGCTGCACGGCATGCTCGGCGATCTGCTGGTTGCCGGTGTATTTTTCCAACGCGCCTAGATTGCCGTAGTGGCCAGGCTTGCCGTCGAAATGAATGCTCATCTGGCCGATCTCGCCCGCGACGAAGCCGCTGCCGCGAAACATCTTGCCATCCAAAACGATCCCACCGCCGATGCCGGTGCCCATGGTGAGGCCGATGACGTTTTTTAGGCCACGCGCGGCACCATAACGGAACTCGGCGTAGGCCATCGCGTTCGCGTCGTTTTCGACAAGCACGGGCAGGCCGGTTTTTTCGCTGAGGATCGCCTTGAGCGGCACATGCTTCCAGCCGGGAACATTCGTCAGCTCATGCACGAAGCCATGATCGAAATCAACCAAGCCGGGAACACCCACGCCGATGGCGCAAATGGCTGGATAAGTCTGCCGCAGCTTGGCGACGCGGGCCGCCATCTCGCCGATGAGCGCGGCGGGGCCGTGAAAGTTCGCGGTGGGGATGGGTTCGTCAGTGACGAGGAGTTCATCGCCACGGCACACACCGAGTTTCACGGAGGTGCCGCCGAAGTCGATGCCGATGGAGGTTTTTGCGATTTCAGACATGAGGTGGGAAAATGACGCATGCGGAATGACGAATGCCAAATGATGCCAGACCATTCGTCATTCGGGTTTTGTCACTCCGACCGAAGCGGCGGCGAGATTGCCCACCAAACGCAGCCCGTGCAAGGTCAAATCGGGGTCCACGACAATGCGTTCGCCCATGCCGGAGATGATCCACTCCGCATCGCCGCCAGTGGCGACGATCCGAGCGTGCTCGTCCCCCAGCTCTTTTTTCAAGGCTTCCAGGATGCCTTTGACCATGCTGCGGTAGCCGATGGCGGCACCGGCGAGGATGGCTTGCTCGGTCGATTGGCCGATGGCGCTGGTCGGCTCGCGCAAATCGACGCGGGGGAGCAAGGCGGTGCGTTCGTGGAGGTAATCGGTCATCAAACGCAGCCCAGGGGCGATGACGCCGCCAATGTAGAACTTGTCGGCGCTGAGAATGTCAAAAGTCACGGCGGTGCCGAAGTCGATGACGATGCCAGGAGCGCCGTGCATGTGCGCGAGCGCCACGGCATTCGCGAGTCGGTCAGGCCCGATGCTTTCGGGCTTCGGATAACGGATGCCGATGCCCATGTTGGTGTTGTGCCGCAGTTCGATGAGCTGCGGGCCGTAAACCTCACGAAAAGCGGGCACAGCCTTCGGCACGACGCTGCAAATCACGGCTCCGTCGAATTTCCAGCC
>CAXNGR010000351.1:0-5192 GCA_964201265.1 Verrucomicrobiaceae bacterium | reverse complement strand
TTCATCAAAGAACTGGCTGCACTGGCAGGGAAGGGGATTGGAGGGGCCACGGGACCGGAATGGATGGCCGAACTCAACGACAGCCTGTGGTTCCTGGTGGGCATCGTCGCCATCCAGGCAGTCATCGCGTTTTTCCGCATCATGCTGTTCGCCAAGGCTTCCGAGCGGGCGCTCGCGGCACTGCGGCTGGACACGTTTAGCCGCATCATCCGCCTGCCGATGGCGACTTTGAACCAGCGCCGCGTCGGCGAACTGGCTTCACGTCTCGCCAACGATGTCGAGGCCATGCGCGAGACGCTGGTGGTGACGATTCCGATGCTCATCCGCCACACGGTGATGCTGTCGCTCTGCATGATCCTCATTCTGAACATGTCGGTGAAGCTCTCGCTGTTCATGGTCGGTACCATTCCGGTGGTGATCGTGCTGATCGCGATTTTTGGCTCCCGCATCCGCAAGCTGACCAAAAAAGCGCAAGACAACCTCGCCGCCTCGCAGGTCGTGGTGGATGAAAGCCTGCAAAGCATCGTCAGCGTTAAAGCCTTCCGCAACGAGGTGCATGAGATGGCCCGCTATGAAAAAAACCTCGGCGAATACCTGACCACGGTGCTCCGCGCCGCAGTGCCGCGCGCCTCGTTCATCGCCTTCATCATCTTCGCCTTCAGCGTGGCCTTGATCCTGGTGACGTGGTTCGCCATGCGCATGCTGAACTTCGGCGAGATCGGGAAAGAAGAGCTGACGCAGTTTGCGGGCCTCAGCGGCATGATCGCGGCCTCGTTCATGCAGTTCCCGGAGCTGATCACGCAGCTTCAGCGCTCGCTGGGAGCCACGGAGCGCGTGCGTGAAATTTTGAAGGATGAAGTGGAGCCGCAGGACACTGAAAAAAACGCCGTGAAACGCTTTAAGGGCGAGATCGAGATGCGCGGCGTCAGTTTCGCCTATCCCACGCGTCCCGAGGCCGTGGTGCTGCATGATTTCAACCTCAGCGCCAAGGCCGGTCAGCGCATCGCGCTCGTCGGGCCGAGCGGTTCGGGCAAATCGACCAGTGTCGCGTTGCTATTCCGCTTTTATGAGCCGACGACGGGCGAAATCCTCATCGACGGCCGTCCGATTCGCGACATGACGCTCACCGAGCTACGACGGAACCTCGCGCTCGTGCCGCAGGAAGTGCTTCTCTTCGGCGGCAGCATCCAGGAAAACATCGCCTACGGCAAACCGGGCGCGACGGAGGATGAAATCATCAATGCCGCGAAGAAGGCGAACGCGCACGAGTTCATCATCGGCCTCACCGAGGGCTACCGCACGCTGGTGGGAGATCGTGGCACCCAGCTTTCCGGCGGCCAGCGCCAGCGCATCGCCATCGCACGCGCCATTCTCGCTGACCCGGCCATCCTGATCCTCGACGAGGCCACCAGCAGCCTCGACGCCGAGAGCGAGCGCCTCGTGCAGGACGCGCTGGACAAGCTGATGGAAAACCGCACCAGCATCATCATCGCTCACCGCCTCAGCACCGTGCGTCGCTGCGATCAGATCCTCGCCATGTCCGGCGGGGCGATCATCGAGCGTGGAACCCATGATGAACTCGTGTCGAAGCCCGGTGGTCTTTACGGTTCGCTAGCGAAGCTCCAGTTAGAGTAGTGCCCGGCAATGGTCTCCGCGTGTGACCAGCAAAACGAGTTAGGTTTCAGGCGGTGGACCGCGTTTGTTGTGTTCAATGAAATCAATCCTGATCATCGGCTGCGGGAGTATTGGAGAGCGCCATCTGCGCTGCTTTCAAAAGACCGGGCGCTGCACCGTGACGGCCTGCGATGCCAATCCTGCGCTGCTCACGGCTATGCAGGATCGTTATGGCGTGCCGACGTTTGCGTCGCTGGATGATGCGCTGGCAGGGGCGAAATTCGATGCGGCGGTGGTCTGCACGCCTGCCCAGCATCATCTGCCAATGACACTGAAGTTAATGCGGGCCGGGCTGCATGTGTTCATCGAGAAGCCACTGGCCATCGACACGTTATTGGTGCCCGAGGTGCGTGGCGTGATCGCGGAGCGGCCGGGTCAGTTTGTGGCGGTGGCCTATGTGTATCATTTGATGCCGTGGATTCTCGGTTCGCGGGACTTTCTGCGAACCGGCGAGCTGGGCCGCGTGCTTCAGGCCAGCGCCGTGTCTGGTCAGCATTTTCCGACCTTCCGCTCGGCCTATCGCGAGATCTACTACACGCGGCATGAGACCGGTGGCGGGGCAATCCAGGACGCGCTGACGCATCTGGTGAACGCCACCGAATGGCTCGTCGGCCCATGCACGCGGCTTTATTGCGATGCCGCGCATCAGGCGCTGGAAGGCGTGACGGTGGAGGACACGGTGAATGTCAGCGCCCGTCATGGCGATGTTCTCGTGAGTTTTTCGATGAACCAATTTCAGGCTCCGAACGAAACCACGCTTCTCATCGGTTGTGAGCGCGGCAGCATCAAAATCGAGCTGCATGAGCGACGCTGGGGCTTTCTGCGACACGGCGACAGCGCATGGACCTGGAATGTCACGCCGCCGCTGGAGCGCGATGACCTTTTCGTCGCGCAGGCCGAGGCTTTCCTCGATGGCATGGAAGGCAAGCCAACGCCGCTGTCCACTTTTGAGGAAGCTGTGCAGACGTTGAAGTTCAACCAGGCCGCGCTGCGTTCTGCAGCTACCGGCGCAGCCATCGTCATCGAATGAGCACTGATCTACGTCTCGCCATGCTTGGTATGATCGAAGGAAACGGTCATCCGTATTCCTGGAGCGGCATCATCAACGGCTACAACCCCGCTGAGATGGCGAAGTGCCCTTACGCTGGCATTCCCGTTTATATGGGCAAGCAACCGCTCGAGTCCGTCCGCATTCCTGGAGCAAGGGTGACGCACATCTGGTGCGATGATCCTGCGGATGCTCCCAAAGTGGCCGCCGCGAGCCTGATCGAGCATGTGGTGACGAAACCCGAGGACGTGATCGGCCATGTCGATGCCGCCGTGATCGCCACGGACGATGGAACGGATCATGTGCGTCGTGCGCGGCCTTTCATCGAGGCTGGACTGCCCGTTTTCATCGACAAACCGATGGCGACGACGATCCCGGAACTGCGCCAGTTCGTGGAATGGCATCGCGCAGGCAAAATCATCCTCTCCACCAGCGGCATGCGCTACGCGCCGGAGATGCGGGCCGATTTTTCGCAGCTCGGTGACCTGCGCTGGATCACCAGCTTCACCTGCAAGACCTGGGAACGCTACGGCATCCATGCGCTGGAAGCCGTCGAGCCGCTGCTTGGTCCCGGTTTCCTCACCGTGCACGCGCACAGCGATGCCGCCGGTGATGTGATGCAACTCACGCATCGCAGCGGCGTGAAGCTCACGATTGGCGCGTTGCATGATGCGTATGGCAGCTTCGGAGCCGTGCATCTTTATGGCACGAAGGGCGATCTGCCGTTGAAGCTCACCGACACCTATCATGCCTTCCGGGGTCAACTAGTCGCCTTCATCGACATGCTGCGCACCGGCGTGCGACCGCTGCCGTTTGATGAAACCGTCGAGCTCATGGCCGTCATCATCGCGGGCATTCGAAGTCGCGAGCAGGGCGGCGCGGTCATCGCCATCGCAGACATTCTTTCCGAACTATGAAAACAGCACTCTTCCTCCTTGCCGCGTCCTCGCTGGTCGCCGCCGAACCCATCGACATCGCCTCCGGCTGGGAATTGTTTGTCGATGAGTTCCTCGTCGCGCAGAAAAGCGGTGTCACCCACAAGCTGCATGATCCGATCAAGCGCGAGATCGTCCTCACCACCGATCAACCTTGGGAAGGCATGACCTGCGCCTACTTCAGCGTCATCCAGGATGGCAAGAAAGTGCTTATGTATTACCGCGGCTCCTCCGGCGGCAGCGATCACAGCGATGCGCAGGTCACCTGCGTCGCCGAAAGCACGGACGGCATCCATTTCACGCGTCCGAAGCTCGGTTTGATCGAAGCAGGCGGCACGAAATACAACAACGTCATCTGGCGCGGTGTCGAGTCGCACAACTTCTCGCCATTCCTCGACACCAATCCAAAGACCAAGCCCGAGGAACGCTACAAAGCCCTCGGTGGGGTGAAGCAGCCCGGTAAGAACTGGCATCAAGGCGAGACTCCCGGCGGACTCTACGCCTTCGCCTCCGCTGATGGCGTTCATTGGAAGAAGATGAAGAACACGCCGGTCATCACCAAAGGCGCATTCGACTCACAAAACCTCGCCTTCTGGGACACAACTCGCGACCGCTACGCCTGCTTCAGCCGCATCTTCAGCAACAAAGTCCGCGCCGTGCAGAGCTGCACGTCCACCGATTTCCTCGCCTGGAGCGACGGCATCCCGCACCGCTATGCCAAGGACGTGCCGATGGAGCATTTCTACACCAGCGCCACCGTTCCATGCCCCACCGCGCCTCATTTGTTTCTCTCTTTTCCGAAACGCTTCGTCACGAATCGCAAAAAAGTGCCTGAGCATGAAGGTCCCGGTGTCAGCGATGCCGTCTTCATGTCCAGCCGTGACGGCGTGAACTGGGACCGGCCTTTCCTCGAAGCCTGGGTGCGTCCCGGTCCCGATCTCAAGAACTGGACCGACCGCAACAACATGACCGCCAACGGCATCATCACCGGCGACACCGAATGGTCGCTCTACATCAGCGAGCACTACCGCCACGCCGACCATCGCATCCGCCGCCTCAGCGTGCGCAAGCAAGGCTTCGCCTCCATGCATGCCGATGCCAAGGGAGGCGAGTTCACCACGCATCCGCTCAAGTTCACCGGCAAAAACCTCATGCTGAACTACTCCACCTCCGCTGCCGGAAGCCTTCAAATCGACGCACTAGACGAAGCGGGAAAAATCGTCGCCGCCATGCCTGAACTCTACGGCGACGATCTCGAAGCGAGCGTTCTCGATGTTTCCAAGCTCGCTGGTCAGTCGATTCGTCTGCGCGTGAAGATGAAGGACGCCGATCTGTTTGCGCTGCGCTTTGCGGACTAACCCTCGTCAAGACGTCCGCCTTGACCTTTTGACCACTCCTTGACGATCCCTTGACCCATGAAACATCTCGCCCTGCTCTTCGCTCTCTGTGCTTCGCTCCACGCTGAAGACATCACTCGCTATGTCGCCATCGACAACGTCTGCGCCTGGCCGAACCTCACGCTGATGCCTGATGGC
>CAXNGR010000350.1:0-5226 GCA_964201265.1 Verrucomicrobiaceae bacterium | reverse complement strand
ATGAGGGAACCGTGTGGCTGACGCCGAATGGCGGTCACACCCTGACGCCGTGCTGGAACAACGGACCACAGGCGGCCAGCTTCGTCGGGCGCTTTCAACTTCCGGCACAGGAGGGCCTCACCGGCCTCGCCTTCAGCAGCAGCCTGGCCTCCAGCGAAAGCGAGGTGTGCTTCAGCCAGCTCCAAAACCGTGCGCTCGACGAATCGCTCGGCGTTTTTACCTGGGCCATGCTCGCCGTGCCATTGCGCCTCGCCGGGCAGGTCTGCGGCGTGATCACCGCCGTGCGTTTGATTCGACGAGCAGACCTTGGCGACCTAAAAACGATGCCACGCAGCCGCGCGGACTTTCCAGAAGGCTTTGAGCCGCCACCGTCCTTCAGCGTGCAGGATCTCGGCGCGATGGAAACCGCCGCCGCCGTGATCGGCAGGCTCATCGACCACCGAGTTCATTGCTGGCTCATGCGCATCGAGGAATAACACACCAAGCAAAATGACCGCCGACGGAACAAACGAAATACGCTAAAAAGGATTTCCTATCCGCTTGAACACATGTCCGCTCCCTGGATCGCAGCACCGCATCTCGACGAAGCCCGCGCCGCGCTCACCGCCGCCGATGGCAGCGGTGTTCGCGTCGCCGTGCTCGATTCCGGTATCGACACGACGCATCCGGATCTCTCCAGACTCAAACTCGCCGAAGACACCGCGTTTGAAATCGAAGGCAGTTTCATCCGTGCCGTCGAAAACACCTGTGGCGATGCCATGGGCCACGGCACGGCCATCGCTTGGATCATTCGCTCCATCGCGCCGAAGGCGGAGATCGGCAGCTTCCGCGTGCTCAATGGCGATTTGAAATCGCGTAGCACCATCGTGTGGGAGGCCGCGCGTCATGCCATCGAACGCGGCTACCACATCCTCAATTGCAGCTTCGGCAGCCCTGGAGATGCGCGTTTCGTCATGCCCTACAAGGAATGGACCGACCTTGCCTACCTGCGCAACGTCCACATCGTCGCCGGGTGCAACAACCACGACGTTTCCGTGCGCGAGTGGCCAGGCTGGTTTCCCACCGTCATCACCGTGAACCTCGCCAGCCTGCCGCCGGATGTGTGGCAGCGTCGAGGAGGCAGCCTCGTCGAATTCACTGCCCACGGCCACGATGTGCGCGTTCCATGGAAAGGCGGCGGCTCCCGCGTCGTCAGCGGCAGCAGCTACGCCGCGCCACGGCTCACCGGATGGCTTGCACGCTTAATCTCCGCGTATCCCGAGATGCGGGTCGAGGAGGCGAAAGCGCTGCTGCGGCGGTTGGCTTCGGAGCAAGCGTGAGAGGTGAGACATAAGAAGTGAGACGCCTCACTTCTAACCTCGCACTCGCAGCATCACCCCCGCTGCCGAATCGCCCCGGCTAGATACCGCACCCACTCCGGGTGTTCCTTCAGCATGCCCGCCACATGGCCGCGCTCGGTGGCATCGGCCTCACCAGCGGCGAAACGGTTCAACCGCTCCGCCACATCCGCTGGCGGCGGTTCAGCGGCGCGACCTTCGACATCCGGGTCAAAGTGATTGAGGAAGCGCGTGAGAGTAAGGAGGTCTTGGTCGTCGTTCATATTCGTGGTGATGAGGGGTTGCGGCAGGTGGATGCGCGGGCGGGCGGAACTTGTGCAGAAAAGTGAAAATCATTCGCCCGCCGGCCCAAGGATGGCCTCTGCGCCCTCGCCGCAGGCCTCTAGCAGCTCCTGCCAGGTGATTTGCAGCGTCGGCTCCCGCTCCGCCACAAAGGCCAACGTGTCATCGCGAATCTGCGTCATGACCTGCTTCTTCTTCGCCGAGATCGTACCCTCATGCACACCGCCCCAGACATCGCACAGATCCCGCTGCTTGATGTCCTGGAGCAGCGAAAGGCGCAGAATGAGCAGCGCCTCCGCGTCCGCTCGCTCCAGGGCGAATTTCAACGCGTCGCGCAGCAAATGCGCCAGCGGCGTTTCCTGCGGCACATCACCGCCATCACGCGCCAGCCGGTCCATGGCATCGCCTTCCTCATCCTCGCCCGCCATGGAGCTTGCGTTCACCTCACGGCGATGTTTGCGCAGATACTCCAGCCATGCGTTTGACGCCGTCGTGCGCACAAAGCCCATCAGCGGCCCGTTGCCGGTGTAGGAGGCCAGTTTCTGCCGCGTCCACAGCCGCTCGATCACCAGCCCCTGCACCTCGTCCGCATCCGCGTTCGACGCGCCCATCCCCCGCAGCCGTTGCGCGATGGCCGGCAAAAATTCCGCGTCAAACCGCCGCCACGCCTTGTCCTCCCCCGCCAGTAAATCCTGGGCGAATTCAAAATCAGCGGCATGAAACGAGTTTTCAGCAGAAGAGAAAGCCATACCACATAAAAAGCAGCTTTTCGCGTCCGCCAAATGGTTCGTCCTTCATTTGTCAACGGCTAGTAGCCGCCGCAAGACGATCGTAGGGCGGATGTGTTGGGCGTGTACGACAGTGCTGACACGAAGAATGATATTCGCCGGGGGGGACAGGGAGAGCATCAGCAAGCCGAGGTGGGAGGGCGAAAACTTTTCCCACTGTCCGCACAAGCGACTGCTCGCCGCTGACTTGTAGGCCGATTCGGCAGGTTCAACTCTTCCAGGCCAAGCTTTAGTGCCGTGTGCCCTGCGGCATCAGCCCGGAAACAGCTCCCGCACCGCCTTCTCGCGAAACGCAAAAATCTTCGCGAGCTGTGGCTTTACCAAGAGTCCATGCGCCAGATCTCCTAGCGGCGAAAAGGGTAGCACATAGGTCGCCCGGTCGTGCATCTCGATGCGGCCATCCCCCAGATCATGAAATGCATGTTCGTGATGCCACACCGCATAAGGCCCCACGCGCTGCTCATCAATGAACCGCACCCCCTGCTCCACCAGCGTGATCTCTGATAGCCACGTCATCGGAATCCCCAGCAAGGGACGCACGCGATACGCAATCATCATGCCTGCGTGAACCTGCGGCGGCAGATCCGGCGTCAGCACTTCAAAGCCCAGCTCCGGTGGTGTGATCTTTGCCAGATTGCGCGGGTTCGAGAAAAACGCCCAGGCTTCCGCCATGCTCGCGCGGATGATCTGCTTCGTCTGCAAGGTGTGAACTGCCATGTCCCCTGATTACGCCTGCCCTCGCCAGCCGGATTGCGCCGCGAGTCGTTCGTGGATGCGCTGGCTCCCCACGCTGTGTGCAGATCAGCTTCCCCTCCTCCATCAACTCCGCTGCCACCTCCCGCACTCGTGGCATCAACGGCCTCCAGTCAGCGCTTAGACGACGAGCGGCTTCGGAAGGACAAAACGTGCAGCCTCCGCGCCGCTCTTCCGCAAGCTGCATCAGCACCTCGCGCATCTGTTCTGTCTCGCTCATTTCGTCTGCCTCCTGCGGCAGGCATCACTGCAATAGCGAACCTGCTCCCAGTCGCGTTCCCATTTCTTCCGCCAAGTGAACGGTCTCCCACAGGCGGTGCAAATCTTCTGCGGCAGGTGCTGTTTTTTCACGCCATGCATGACCTCACGCGCCGAACTCCGCCGCTGCGGCCACTGTCTCCCATTTTTCTGCCTCACGCGTCAGAGCCGCCGCTTTGTCCCGCAGCTTTTTGACCACATACTTGCCCAGGGGGAAATGCAGTGGCGCTTCGCCATCGAGCACCATCTTCACCATCGCTGCAGCGGCACGCACTGGATCGCCAGGCTGCTTGCCGTTCATTGATTCAAGAAATCGGCCAAATTTACCCGCGCTTTCTTGGTAATCGTCGATTGAAGCCGCCGCCTTCTCCAAACCTCGCGCGATGAAATGGGTGCGAAATGGTCCTGGCTGCACGAGCGTCACTTTGATGCCTAAAGCGGCGAGTTCGAGCCGCAAACTCTCGCTCATCAGCTCCAGCGCCGCCTTCGCGCCGCCATAGATGCCGAAGCCCGCGTAGTTTGAGATCGCTGCCGCCGCACTGATGTTCACGATGTGCCCGCTCTTCTGCGCCCGTAGCCCCGGCAACGCTGCACGGATCACGTTCAGCGGCCCGAAGAAATTCGTCTCCACATTCCGACGGATTTGCTCATCGCTGCATTCTTCTACAGCGCCGATGAGTCCATAGCCCGCGTTGTTCACGATCACATCCAACGGCCCCGCCGCTGAGATCACCTCACGCACATTTGCCGCGTCCGTGACATCCAGCGGCATCACCTCACAGCTCCCCGTGCACTCTAAATCCGCGATGCTTCGCACATCTCGCGCTGTGGCGATCACGCGCTGCCCGGCGGTCAGCGCCGCTTCGGTGATGGCGCGGCCAAAGCCGCTCGAACAACCTGTGATCAGCCAGTTCTTTTGATTCATGAGGGATTTAGTCTCCAAAGCGTGAAGTTCAGGGTCGCCGCAAACGTGACCCAGGCCAGATACGGCACCAACAACCATCCGGCTGTCGAGTTCACACGGCGGAAACTCAGCAAGGTCAGCAAAATCGCGATCCACAACACCAAGATCTCCACCAAGGCCCAGCCAAGCTGATGCGCACCGAAGAAAATCGGTGTCCACGCCGCGTTCAGCGCCAATTGCACGAAGTAGAGTGCCAGTGGACGTGACGCGCCTACACGCTTCCAAACCAACCACGCCGCCACTGCCATGAGCGTGTAAAGCAGCGTCCACGCTGGGCCAAACAGCCAGGCGGGCGGATTCCATGTGGGTTTATTCAGCGCGGCATACCACTCTCCCGGCATGCCAATGAAAGCGCTCAAAGCCGGAGCACAAAACGTGACGAGGATGAATCCGACGAGCGCGAGGCCGTGGCTTAGTTTGGAGGAGGATGCGCTCATGATGTCTTCGAATACGCTGCCCGCAGCTCCTTTGCCTGCTTTTGAATGGCCCTGCGCTGCTTTTCATCCAGCCGCGCCAGATTGCGCACCTGCATGCTCATGCGCTGGTTCTGCCGCAGCTTCGGCTCGTGCTGCAGCAGGTAGTCCCAATACAAGGCGGTGAACGGACAGGCCTTCGGCCCCGTGCTCTCTGCGGGGTCAAAGCGGCAGCCGGTGCAGTAGTTGCTCATGCGCTGGATGTATTTGCCGCTCGCCACATACGGCTTACTCGCCATCACGCCGCCATCGCCGTATTGCGACATGCCGAGCGTGTTCGGCAGTTCGACCCACTCCACGGCATCCACATACACCGCGAGATACCATTCATGCATCCGCTTCGGATCGACTCCGAAAAGCAGCGCGAACAA
>CAXNGR010000349.1:0-5229 GCA_964201265.1 Verrucomicrobiaceae bacterium | reverse complement strand
CGTATGTGGGAGGCACGCAGCACGCGATGGCGCTCGAAAAAGTGCCGCAGCTCACCACCGTGATTCCCGTCGATGCCGTGTCCAACATGGGCCGCCAGAGCATGCGTAACGCGGGGGCGTTTGAGATGCGCTTCTGGAACTGGATCATGCTCAATGCGGGCAAGGGCAGCAACGCGGCGCTCGATCCCGCCACGCAGGCCGAGTTGAAGGAGATGGCGGACAACCGCTGGGATTATCTGAACCATCTGCCGCTGCGTCCAGGGTCCACGCCGCTCAAGCTCGCGCCCGAATACGAGGACTGGCTCATCCAAGCCATGCGCCACGGCAAGGACGACGGTTTCTGGGTGCAAAACAACATTCTGGCCGATCCCACGCGCTACAAGGACATGCCGGTGTATCTCGTCGGTGGCTGGTATGATTCGTGGGCAGGCAACACCTCAGCCAATTTCACCGCGCTCTCCAAGACGCTGAAAAGCGATGTCTATCTCATCATGGGGCCGTGGATTCACGGTGCGCAGACGAAATCATCGCACGGTCAGGTCGAGTTCGGGCCGGATGCGGCCATCGCAGATCAGTTCGCCTGGCGCAAGGAGTGGTTTGATCACTGGATGAAGGGCATCGACAACAGCGTAGGCAAATCCGCGCCCTTCGCCAAGAAAGTGCGCATCTTCGTCATGGGCACCGGCGACGGCAGCAAGACCAAGGACGGTCTGCTCAACCACGGCGGTCAATGGCGCGATGAAAACGAGTGGCCGCTCGCTCGTGCGAAGCCCACGCCGTTCTATTTGCATGCCGACGGCCTGTTGAGCGATGCGAAACCGAAAAAAGAGGGCGGAGCGACGTCCTACGCGTTCGATCCGAAGAACCCCGTGCCAACGCTCGGCGGCAACATCTCTTCTGGCGATGGCATCATGCAGCAGGGTGCCTGGGATCAGCGCGGCGGCGAAAAATTCTGGAACTGGACCAAGCCCATCCCACTTTCCGCCCGCAGTGATGTGCTCGTGTTCCAAACTGCGCCACTCGCTGAAGACATCGAAATCACCGGCGAGATCGAAGTGAAGCTCTGGGCCTCGTCTTCCGCCGTGGACACCGATTTCACCGCCAAGCTCATCGACGTGTATCCGCCCAGCGCCGACTGGCCGCATGGTTTCGATCTCAATCTTCAAGACGGTATTGTCCGCGCCCGTTTCCGCGATTCGCTCCAGGAAGAAAAGCTCATGGAGCCGGGGAAGATTTACCCTTTCACCATCAAGCTCTCCCCCACGAGCAACGTCTTCAAAAAAGGCCATCGCATCCGCGTGGACATCAGCAGCAGCAACTTCCCGCGCTTCGACGTGAACCCGAACACCGGCGAGCCTCTCCAGCAGCACCGCCGCACGGTCATCGCCACCAACACGATTTATTACGGTGCCGATCATCCCTCGCACATCGTGCTGCCGTGGGTGAAACGATAGCTGTTGGGAATCGTATGCGCGTTAGCGTCCTGGAGTGCGCCGGCCCTCCGGCGCTTTCGAACGTTCCTCGGCCTGCGGAAAGCTCCAGAGGGCTGGAGCACTCCAAGACGCTGCCGCGCCTTCACATTCCCAAAGCTCGCGAAAGCATGCCCATGCTCGCGTTGCCGCCGGTGAGGACGCAGGCCACGCGTTTGCCTTGCCATGCGTCGCGATTCTTCTTCAGCGCCGCGTAGGCTAGCGCACCGGCTCCTTCGGCGATGTTGTGCGTGGCTTGGATGATCTCGCGCATCGCGGTCACGGCCTCATCATCGTTCACGGTCACGATGTCATGCGCGTGCTGAATGACATGCTCCAGCGCGTCCTTGTTTGGCGTTTTACACGCCACGCCTTCCGCCACGCGTGTCGTGCTCGATTGCTCGACGAACTGGCGCTGCTGAAACGACAGCGCATAGGCGGGCGCATGCTCGGAGACGACGCCGATGATTTTCGTCTTCAATCCCAGTGCCTCGCGGGCCGCCGTGATGCCGCAGAAGCCGGAACCGAGGCCGATGGGCACGAAAACCGCGTCCAAATCCGCTACGGAGCGTAACAGTTCCACGCCATACGTCGCCACGCCGCGCACGAGCCAGGGATGAAACGACGGCACGGCATGCAGGTCTTCTTTCGCGGCCAGTTCGCGTGAGAATTCGAGGGCTTCCTGAAATTCACGGCCATGCTCGACGAGTTCGGCTCCCAGTGAGCGCATGGCGTTGTTCTTTTCCGGGTTGTTACCGTGCGGAACGACGATCACAGCGCGCAGACCGTTGAGTTTGGCAGCGAAGGCGATGGACTGGCCGTGATTGCCCGTCGTGGCAGCTATCACACCCCGCACCTCAGGCGGCTGGCGTTTCAATTCGTCCATATAGACGAGTCCGCCACGAATCTTGAATGCGCCCACCGGTGTGTGGTTCTCATGCTTCAGCCACAGCTCACAGCCGAGGCCCGCTTCGAGCAGCGGCCAGCGATAGGTCGGCGTTTCACGAATGTGCGGACGAATAAGCGCCTTGGCGGCTTCGATTTCGCTCAGGGTTGGCAGAGGGTCCATCTGACACGGCTAGGCATGATCTGAGGAAAGTCACGCGCTTGTCATGCCTCCGCACCGCGTTATTTTCGCGCATGGACATCTCACCTGACCGCATCCTGCAAACCGGCCTCGCTTTCTGGAACGCCAAGACACTGCTCAGCGCGGTGGAAATGGAGATCTTCACCGAGCTGGCGAAGCATCCGGGCGATCTTGCCACCTTGCAGGGGCGTTTGGGGCTGCATCCACGCGGGGCGCGGGATTTTCTGGATGCGCTCGTCGCGCTTGGCTTCCTGCAACGCATTGACGGTGTTTACAGCAACACGCCTGAGACGGGCCTGTTTCTCGACAAGGCGAAGCCGTCTTACATCGGCGGCATCCTGGAGATGGCGAACCATCGTCTTTATTCGTTCTGGGGCGGTCTGACGGCGGCCGTGCGCACGGGCGAGTCCCAAAACGAGTCCAAAGGCGGCCATGATCCATTTGCCGCGATTTACGCTGATCCGGCGCGGCTGCGCGAGTTCCTGCGGGCGATGTCCGGTGTCAGCCGGGGCGCGAACATGGCCATCGCGCAAAAGTTTCCGTGGTCGCAGTATCAAAGCTGCGCGGACATCGGCACGGCGCAGGGAGACCTCGTCACACAGATCGCCCTGGCGAACCCGCATTTGAAGGGACTGGGCTTTGATCTGCCGGAAGTGGGTCCGGTGTTTGAGGATTATGTGGCCGCGAACGGGCTTGCCAGCCGCGTGAGCTTTGCGGGGGGCAGTTTCTTCACCGATGCGCTGCCGCAGGCCGATGTGCTGCTCTTCGGCCACATCCTGCACGACTGGGATCTCGACACGAAACGCATGCTGCTGCGCAAGGCGCATGCCGCGCTGCCGCCGGGCGGCGCGGTGGTCGTCTATGACGCCATCATTGATGACGACCGCTCGCAGAACGCCTTTGGCCTTTTGATGAGCCTGAACATGCTGATCGAAACTCCCGGCGGGTTTGATTACACCGGCGCGGACTGCATCGGCTGGATGCAGGAGGCTGGATTCAAAGACTGCCGCGTCGAGCACCTGGTCGGCCCCGACTCGATGGTGATCGGCATCAAATGAGCGGCTGCTCTTCCGGGCCGTCGTCCTCAGGCGCTTCCTCCGCCGGTTTTTCCAGCACCACCAACTCCGCGCCCTTCAGCAGGCGGCAGAATTCCTTTTTCGTGACCTTGTGCAGCGTGCCTTCCTTGGTGAGCGGGTCTTTCATGCGCTTGTACTCGATGGAGAGCCGCGCCCATTCGACGATGCGCAGGTACTCATCGCCCTTTTTCCAAATCTGGCCTTGTTCCAATTTCATCGGCTCCATTAGCTCCCGCCGTTCGGCTTTGCCATGAGATTTCCCGCCAAAGGTGTGATGTCCTGTTTGGAAGGCGCTGAACAGCGCGTTCTTTTGCCATGAAGTCCCTCTTTTCAGTAATCGCTCTCGCTTTCATGTCCTCGCTGCATGCCCAAACACCTTTGATCAGCAAACCCGCCCCGAAGCGCTGGTCGGCGCAGATCGCCAAGGTGGCGATTCCTTGCAGTGATGGCGCGACGCAGGAGGCGATGTGGTTTGCACCAGCTTCGATGGAAAAGAAGCCGCTGCTGGTGGGCCTGCACACCTGGAGCAGCAGCTATGCCTCCGCCGGTGGTGACGCGGTGTATGCCGAATGGTGCGTGGCGCAGGGCTGGGCCTTTGTGCATCCTGATTTTCGCGGGCCCAACTGGACGCCGCCAGCGCTGGGCAGTGAACGCGCCGTGCAGGATGTGGTGGAGGCCGTGGCGTGGGCAAAACAGCAGACGAAGGTGGATGAGACGCGGATTTACCTCATCGGTGTGAGCGGTGGCGGGCACATGGCGATGCTGATGGCGGGCCGACATCCCGAAATCTGGGCCGGGGTGAGTGCGTGGTGCGGTATCGACGACATCGCCCAATGGCATGCGGAACACACGAAAAACGGCGTTCCAGACAAGTATGCGCAGAACATTGAGGCCGCGCTCGGTCACGCGCCGGTGAAAGGAGATCCTGAAGCTTGGAAACGCTCACCGCTGAGCTGCTTGAAGAATGCCGCCGCAGTGCCGCTCGACATCGCGCATGGCATTCACGATGGCCGTGCGGGCAGTGTGCCGTTCACGCATGCGCTGCGGGCCTTCAATGCCGTGGCGGCGGAGGCGGGTCGTCTGGATGCGAACGCCTTCCCATTGTTTTACGAGACACAAAAACTGCCGCCAAGCTGGCAGCCTGCGCCACCGGATGCGAGCTATGGCGTCAAAGTCCCGATCTTCCGCCACATCAGCGGCAACACCCGGCTGACGATCTTTGAAGGCGGGCATGAGATCGTGCATCAGGCCGCACTGAACTGGCTGGCAAAGCAGCGCCGAGGGCAGCCGGTGGTGTGGGACGTGCGAGATTTCATCCCGCTCGATGTCGAGGGTGAAAGTGGCAAATGAAGCGGAGAATGCCTGACATCGGCCCGGATGCTGCTTCTGTGCGCTGCCCTCATGTATTCCTCTTCTGTCCCCTGGAAAGTACTCTCATCCAACGTCGCCCTCAGTGTCCTCACGGAGGGCTGGAGCCTTGATCAAATATCGCCGGATGAGGCCGAGGTTCGCAGCTTCACGGTGGAGGTCTTTTTTGACTCGCCCTTTTTCGCGGTGCCGGTCGTGCAGCTTGGGCTCACGGGTTTTGACATCGACC
>CAXNGR010000348.1:0-5232 GCA_964201265.1 Verrucomicrobiaceae bacterium | reverse complement strand
AGAACCAGCAAGAACACAGGGAACAAACGCATGGAATCAAATCGTACCACGCCGCCCACTTCTCGCACAACTTGTGCCGCTCTCGCTCTCAAAGATCGAGGTGGAAACAGCCCAATGAGTTGCGGCTGTTATCCTTCCAGCCAGACGTTTGGCGGAAGGAAGATTCCACACGGAAAATGGTCGAAAACTAGCTGACCGTAGCCTGGGAGCTGAGGTGCAAGACGTGTTACATCCCGGCTTTGGCGATCTTCTCGCAACTTTGCACGTCGAGCTTGCCGGAAGCGAGGATGGGGATGTCGCTGACACGGATCATCTTTTTGGGAATCCAGAGCGGAGGCATTCCTTTGTCGAGTAGGCGGTAGCGCAGATCGAGAATTTCTTGATGCTCGGGGCCGCCGGGGACGCTGGTGAGGAGGATGAGAGCCTCGCCTTTGTCAGGATCAGGCACGCCGACCACGGCAATCTTGCGGGTGGACTCGTTTTCGAGGCCCAGGGCTTTCACCAGCGCTTCTTCGACGGTCTCATGCGGCACCATTTCTCCGGCGATCTTTGAGAAGCGGCTGAGACGACCTTCAATGTAGAGGAAGCCGTCAAGATCGAGGCGACCAATGTCGCCAGTGCGAAACCAGCCGTCCTGGAGCACATCGGCGGTGCGTTTGGGATCGTTGAGGTAGCCTTCAAAGATGTTGGAGCCTTTGAACCAGATCATGCCACTTTGATGCAAAGGCTGGGGGGCACCGGTGTCTGGATTGGTGATGCGGAGGGCCATGCCTGGCAATGTGTGTCCCACAGACCCCTGACGATGGCTGGGCAGCCAAACGAAGCCTTTCTCTTCCAGGCCGATCGGCTCTGGATCAGGCAGATTGACGTTGGAGACAGGTGAGGTTTCGGTGAGGCCGTAACCCTCAAGCACATGCTTGCCGAAACGGTTCTCGAAGGCATCCGAAACGACGCGGGGGAGCTTTTCAGCGCCAGTGACGCAGAATTTGATGGAGTTCAGCGACTCACGGTTCACACCGCGCAAATAGCCGCGCAGGAAGGTGGGCGTGGCGATCATGAGCGTGACGCGGTATTTCTCGATCAGCTCCGCGAGCTTCTTTACCTCCAGTGGCGAAGGGTAGGTGACGAGATGCAGGCCGTAGATGATGGGATACCACAGTGTAACAGTGCAGCCAAAGCTGTGAAAGAGCGGCAGGGAGCCAAGGATACTGTCCGTACTTTGCAGCCCCAAGCGGCTGCCAAACTGCATGACGTTGCCGATGAGATTGCGGTGGGAAAGAACCACACCCTTCGGTTCCCCGGAACTGCCGCTGGTGAAAAGCAGCAAGGCTTCCTTGCGCCCGCCCTTTTTGGAAATGCCGAGCAAGGTGGCCAGCAACGCGGCAGGCAGAAGCTTGGTAATCAACAGCCACTTCGCAATGCTGAACTTCATCTTCGGCAGCAGCCTTTCGATGAGAATGAGCTGTTTGCTCGGCGGCCAGGGGAAGCTCTGCATCTTACGCACGAAGATGTCAGCGGTGAGGAAGCGGTCCATGTCTCCTCGACGGATGGCGCTGTCGATGGCGGCGCGGCCTGCGGTGAAGTTGAGGTTCACCGGAATTTTCCCAGCCATGATGACGGCGATGTTGCACATCAGGCCGCCGATGCCAGGCGGCAAGATGATGCCGACGCGCTGTTTTTTCGTCTCGCGCTTCACGACTTGAGCGAGGGCGAGGGAGGCGGCGAAAAGTTTGTCGTAACCGAGCAGCTTGTCGTCTTTGCCATCAACGATGCTGTTGCGGGTGCCGTGTTTTTTAAAGCCCTGGATCAAGGCGTAGCCGAGGCTCATCTCGAGCGCGGGACAGCTCTCGCTGATGCTTTGCTCCGAAAGGGCCAGAAGACACTCCTGATAGCTGGCCAAGTTGATGTCCGGCCCCTGGAGAAGTTTGCCGAAGTTGAAGATGACCTCGGCATCAGTGTAACGGCGCTCAATGGGCAGCGCCGTGTCCTGGCGACGATGTACGTGCAGCGGGAGCACAGGAATCTCAGCCTTGAGGAGAAACTCCAGCTTCGTGCCCGGTACACAGGTCAGCGGAGAGGTCATGCTGGCGGCCTCTGCCGGGAGATAAATGATGACCCCATGCCCAGTTGCAGCCTGGGCGACCGCTTTGCGGTACATGTCAGGCGTGGTCTCGCCTGGTGAGATGGACATGGCGTTCACCGAGTCCTTTTCCAGATGAACCTTCAGCAGCGGATGCAGTGCCGCCCCTTGCTCCACAAGATAAACAATCGAGCGCCCGTCTAACAGGAGTTCCAGACGCAAAAGGTCGAAATAACCGAGCTGGCTGGGCAAGATGATGAACCCGCCGCCATTCGGCAGGTTTTCTTTGCCAATAATCGTGAGGTCTTTGAGCGTAACGGGCTTTTCTGCTGCCATGTGACATCTAAGCGGCTGCGCCCCCGCTTTTCCAGCACTATTAAAAACCAGCCGCGAAGCCTGACAACACGCAGACCGCGCTTGTCCCGCGTGAATTTCGGAGGCATGAAAGACTGACCATGCGTTCCCCTGCCCCGCGCCCCTCCCGCCGCGACTCCTCATCCCCTAGTACCTCACCGCCGCCCGGCAGTGAGGACTGGCTGCGCCCCTGGGCGCAGATGAAGTACTTTTCCTTCAATCCAGCAGTGTACCCCAACATGATCCGCGCGGTCTCCACAGACGCTGGTGCAGGTGATTTGGTGAATGTCTATGACAAGGAAGGGCAGCTTTTCGGCAGCGGATTTTTCAACCCGAAGGCCCATGTGCCCCTGCGCGTATTGCAGCATGGCGAGGCGGTGCTCACCGAAGACGCACTAGACGCCCGCCTGGACGCAGCACTTGCCCTGCGCCTGAAAATTCTGCGACTCAACGAGACCACCGAGGCATGGCGGGCCGTGCATTCGGACGGCGACGGCCTCAGCGGACTGGTGGTGGATCGTTACGCGGATGTGCTCTCGATTGAGGTCACCACGCTCGGCGTGTGGAGGCGTCTGCGCCGCTGGTTGCCGAAAATGCACGAGGTGCTGGGCACGACTCAGCATGTCATCCAAGTCGATCCCGATATCGCCCGCATTGAGGGGATGCGCTGGTCGGACGTGCCGGAAGCGGACGCTCCAGCGCCTCGTGGGGTGCGCACAAGGGAGAACAACGTGCGTTACCAAGTCAGCTTCGAGGACGGCCACAAAACCGGGTTCTTCTGCGACCAGCGGGACAACCGCCTGAAGTTCGCCCGCCTCGCCCAAGGCCGCGTGCTTGACCTATGCAGCTACACTGGCGGTTTTGCCCTTAGCGCAAGGGTGCTAGGCGGCTGCGAGGACGTGACAGGCGTGGATCTCGATGAAAAAGCCATCGCTCAGGCGAAGAAAAACGCGGATTTGAACCAAGTCCGCCTCGACTGGTTGCATGCGGACACTTTCACCCGGGGCCGCCAGATGCAGCAGAACGGGGCACTTTGGGACACCGTGGTGCTCGACCCGCCAAAGCTCATCTTTTCCCGCGATCCCGAGGAAGGTCAGCTCGGACGCAACAAATACTACGACATGAACGCCGTCGCCCTCGGCTTGCTGAAACGTGGCGGGCTTTTCGTCACCTGCTCCTGCTCGGGATTGCTCGATGTGGCGGAGTTCGAGGATATCGTCATGCGTGCCGCCCACCGGAACAAGCGCCGCCTGCAAATTCTCGACCGAACTGGAGCCGGAGCGGACCATCCGGTGATGTCGAACTGCCCCGAGGGGCGGTATCTGAAGGTGCTCTGGTGCCTAGCTTGGTAAAACAAGGCAGTCTTGCCGCAAGGTTTCCTTTGCTCAAACCCAGCCACCGTCTAATCTGCCCGTCCCATGAATCCAGAGGTGCAAAACATCGTGGCCGCAGGCAAGCTCCCGGCTGCAGACGGCGAAAAACTTTCCAAACTTGAACCAGGCGTTTTCTGCCTCCACAAAAGCTGGGGCGTCGGCAGGATCGCTTCCTGGGATTTGCTGGGTGACCGCGTGCTGATCGACTTCGAGGGTAAACCGGCCCATCCGATGAAGATTTCCTTCGCCGTGGGTTCACTGGAGATTATCCCCTCAGATCACATCCTTTCCCGCCGTCATTCTGACCTTGATGCCCTCAAAGTCATGGCGAAAGACGACGCTCCAACGCTCGTCGAACTGGCGCTAAAAAGCAGCGGCGGCACTTTGCACCTCGACGGCCTCGAAAAACTGCTCAAGGGCGCGATCGTGTCCGATGCGGACTACAAAAAGTGGTGGGAAGGTGCCAAGCGTGCGCTCAAAACACACCGTCACATTGTCGTTCCAGCCAAGCGCACCGAAAACCTCGTCCTGCGTGATCAGGCGGAAAGCGCTGGGGGCCAGATGGTCAAATCCTTCCTCGCCGCGCGAGATTTGAAGGGGAAGCTCGCCGCCCTGGCCAGCATCCAAAAGGATCTCGATCTTTTCAGTGATCCCAAGACCGAGCTGATCCCCGTCCTCCAGGACATTTCTGACTCCGCCCGCAAAGGCATCAAGCTCAACCTCAAGGAGTGCCTGCAACTGCTCCTCGCTCGTGATGAACTGATCGAAACTCTCGGCACCACTGCACCGATGGGGTCAATGAAAGTCTCCGACCTCGTCTGCGAGACCAAGGAAGTGCTGGCGGACGCGCTTAAAACGCTGTCTTCCGCCATGCTAGGCCGTGTTTATCGTGCTTTCCCTGAGGCCTTCCCCAATCGCGGCTGGGTTACAGAAATCCTTCACCATCTGACCAAGACCGGTGGCCGTGCCGTGGCAGAGATCGCCACCGTGCTGGATGCCAACGACGAGCTCGACGTTCTGGCTGAAACGCTCAAAAAATCTCTGCGCAACCGCCTTCTCTCCGCTGATCTGCTTATCTGGATGGCCCGCGAGCGCAAAGGACTGGCTGAATCCGTTTTCGACATCGATCTCGGTCACGCCATTCTCGGTGTCATCGAAAATGACCACATGGAAGGCGGCCCCAAACGCACCGGCCGCCTCCAGGATTTGCTTTCCGACGACCGCACCCTGCTTGGCGAGATGGTTGCGGAGGCTGAGGATGCTGACGTGCGCCTCCTGGCCAAGCGCATTCTCAACAGTTCCTCTTATGATGAGCTGACCCGCCGCTCTCTCATGGCTCGCATCATCAAGGCCCGCCCGGAAATGGAAGCCATGATGGCCGAGAACGCCGGACCGCAGAAGGAAGACTCTCTCATCGTCTCCTGG
>CAXNGR010000347.1:0-5243 GCA_964201265.1 Verrucomicrobiaceae bacterium | reverse complement strand
GATAGCCAGCGCCTTGGAGAAGTCCTGGCAGTGTGACATCGCCAGGTTTGATGCCTTTCCAGTTCCACTCTGGCGGCCCTTGTGGACCGGCGGTGTCGTTGTCGGGATTGATCCAGTTGGTGGTGCGATGCCGCGCGGCATTCTGCCCGGTCATGATCGAGATGCGTGTGGGCGAGCACACGCTCATGGCGCAGAAGTTGTTGAAGCGCACACCACGCGCGGCCAGACGCTCCATGTTCGGCGTGCGGTAGAAGTCGTTGAGCGGGTAGCGCTTCGGTTTGCCCTCCGCGTCGGTCAAAAACGGCAGTGAGGTGTCCATCACGCCCATGTCATCGACGAGCATGATGACGATGTTCGGCGGTGTGGCGACCAAGAGCCAAGGACTCAGGGCAAAGAGGCAGAAAAGCAGGCGTTTCATGGTCGCATGCAAACGCTCTCAGGCCCGGCGTGTTGCAGCCGATGCGGTCGCGACCAGCCTCTCCCTATTTTATTGTGCTTGAGTCCTCGCCAGCGGCAGCCTGATGGTGTGGATTGGAAGCATGACCGGACACACACCACTCGCAGGACACAAGATCGGATTCGTCGGACTCGGCAACATGGGCCGGGCCAATGCGCGTCATTTGCACGAGGCGGGGGCGGATGTCGTCGTCTGGAATCGCAGTGATGCGCCTGCCGAGGCCGCCGTGGCACTTGGGATGCGTCGCGCCGCTGGTTTGCCTGAACTCGCCCGCGAAGTCGGCCCCGGCGTCATTTGCATCAATCTCACCATGACCGACGTCGTCGAAAACGTCGTCTTTGGCCCTGGAGGCTTGATTGAAGGCCTGCACCCGGATGCGCTGATCATCGACTTCGGCACCACGGGTGTCCCCGAGACGAAAAAATGGGCGGAACGCGTGAACTGGATCGATGCGCCCGTGTCCGGCGGCCAAGTCGGAGCCGAGGCCGCCACGCTCACCATCATGGCCGGCGGCAGTGAGGCGAATTTCCAGCGCGCCTTGCCGATCTTCCAAACCGTCGGCAAAAACATCACCCATCTCGGTCCCAGCGGGGCAGGGCAGGTGACGAAGCTCGCCAATCAGCTCATCGTCGCACAAACCATTGATGCCGTGGCCCAGGCTCTGCGCATGGCTGAACTCTCCGGTGTCGATCCCGCCCTTGTCCGCAAAGCCTTGCTCGGCGGCTTCGCCGAAAGCCGCATCCTCGATTTGCACGGCGACCGCATGGTGCGCCGCGACTTCGCCCCTGGTGGCCGCGCCACGCTCCAGCTCAAGGATGTGCGCCTCATGTCCCAGCTCGCCGATTCCGTTGGCCTCGACTCACCCACCTTGAAAAACTCGCTCGCCCAGTGGGAGAAGTTTGTTCACGAGAAAGGCCTCGGTGATCTCGACCACAGCGGCCTGTTCCGCCTGTATGAGTGACAGCGCTGGCATTTGAAAACAAAAAAGCGGCGCTTCAGACGACTCGTCTGAAACGCCGCTGATAAATTGACTGCTTACTTGCTGTGAGTCATCGGAGCCGCCTGGGGAGCAGGCTGGCTGGCCGCAGGCCGAGAATAGTTGGTAAACACGGTGTTGTAGCGGTCCCATCCGTGGCCGACCAGACTCAGGTCGTTCTCTGGGTTGAAATAGTCGCCATAACGCTCGGTTGGCATGGGATAGAGGGCATAGCCGCCGTTGAAGCCACCACCGTAGCCGCCGTAGCTGTCCGGAGCGTTGGGAGAGACGAGACCGATTCTATGGGCGTAGATCGGCCTGTTGCCGATCGCCAGGTTGGTGGTGGTGCCACCTTCGGAGTTCGTGCAGGAAGTGATGGACAGGGCGGCGAGAACCGAGAGGCAGAGCAGGGAACGAGTGAGTTTCATGGGGCTGACGAGGGTGAGATCCAAGAATGGAATTGTCTGAGAATTGGCGAAAGCCGCGAAAAAAGCAATCCTATAAAATCCTGTCGGCGCTTCCGGCGGGTTTTGGCGCACATTTTCGCCAAGTCCCGCCACAAATCAGAGCTGGTGCCGGAGCCCGGACCTTGGAATTCACGAGTGCATCACCTGCCCGCCGTCGATGTTGATCGTCTGGCCGGTGATATTCTTCCCGTGATCCGAGGCCAGAAAGGTCGCCATGGCGGCATATTCCTCCGGCATCTGCCAGCGGCCAAGGTGGGAGACCTTCTTGATCTTCTCCGCCGCCCAGTCATCGAAGCTCTGGCGCTGGGCTTCCGGCAGTTTCTTCTGCCCGGCGGCCCAGATGGACTGGTTCAGCTCCGTTTTCACCATGCCGGGGGCCAGCGCGTTCACGCGGATGTTGTGCGGGCCGAGATCCTTGGCGGCGCATTGGGTGAAATTGATCAGCGCCGCCTTTGACGCGCTGTACGGCGGGTCCGTCTGCGATCCCATCTGCCCGGCCACGGAGACGAGGAACAGCATCGAGCCCGCGCCACGCTCGATCAGCCTCGGCGCGAAGGCATGCGCCACATTCACCGCGCCGACGAGGTTCACCTCCAGCACCCGCGCCCAGTCGGACGGCTCCAGGTTCCAAAACGGGAAGCCAAACTTCCCGGAGCCGATCCCGACGCAGAACACGACGTGATCGACCGCCTCAAAGCCGGCCGCGAAGGTTTTCACCGCCTCATAGCTCGTCACATCGCCGGTCGTGATGAAGTCTGCGCCAGATTCGCGGTCAAAGCCACGCACCGAGGAGCCCTCGGCCGCAAAACCGTCCGCAATCGCCCGGCCAATGCCACGAGCGGCTCCAAACACGGCGATCGACTGGCCTGCGAGATTCAAGTTCATGCTTGCCAGCATGCCGAGTCGTCCATGGAATTCAATTTTTCACCGCAAACTCCTCCCTTGACCTCCTTGACCAATCCTTGACCCTCCGTCCACCATGAAGCCGCTCACCACCTTCCTCGCCCTCATCTCCACGCTGTCCTTCGCCGCCGAGCACCCCGACACCACCGGCTGGAAGGATCTCTTCGTCGCCGATCTCTCGAACACCGTCGATCCCGCCGGCTGGGTGTTTGAGGGCAAGGAACTCGTCGCCAAGACCCACGACACGCTCTGGACGAAGGACTCGTATGGCGACTTCATCCTCGACCTTGAGTTCAAGGTGATCGCGGAATCGAACAGCGGCGTCTTCCTCCGCTCCGGCGACATCAAGAACGTCCTCTCCGCCCTCGAAATCCAGGTTCACGACAGCGCCGACGGCAGCAAATACGGCATGGTCGCCGCGATCTATGACGCCATGCCGCCCAGCAAGAGCGCCGCCAAGCCCGTGGGCGAGTGGAACCACTTCACCATCACCTGCAAAGGCCCGCTGGTCAGCGTGGTATTCAACGGCGAGGAAGTCATCAACGCCAACCTCGATAACTGGCCCGAAGTGAAAAAGAATCCCGACGGCACCCCGAACAAATTCCCCGTCGCGCTCAAAGACTTCGCCCGCCAAGGCCCCATCGGCCTCCAGGGCCTCCACGGCAAAGCCCAGGCTCCGGTGTGGTATCGGAATGTGAAGATCAAGGTGCTGGAGTAAAAGCGGATCGGTCCCGCAACTCATTAACACTGTCTTTGGCTGGAATTTCATGCTGTTTCGTTCTTCGTAGAATGATCGCCTCGACACTACGAGTTCAAGTCTTGATACGCCCTTGTCCTTGTGCGATTGGAAATCATGGCCCTCATAAAATGTAAAGAGTGTAAGCAGGAGGTTAGCTCTAAAGCTAACAAGTGCCCCAAATGCGGAGCACCAGTGCAAGCCAAAAGCGGATGCAGCGGATGCCTTGTAGGCTTAGGCATCGTCATTCTGGCAGCTATCTCGCTACCTCGGCTCGCGAAACAAGATTCTCCCAGTGTTAAAAAGCAATTATCCGGTTCGGCTAGCACTGCCACAGCACAGGCAAAACAACCTGCGCCGATAAAAAATGACGCCAAGCGATTCGAATCTTTTGAAGTCGAGAGTCAGAGAGTGAAGCGCTTGTTACCAGAGGGAAAAAGCAAGCTCACGCTACCCATGGAAGGATTGGGATCTCTTTTTGGAAACATCTCTGGGACAGGAGAGACAGTAAAGTGGTTCATCAATGAGAGTGCCGAACAGAAAGGGCTGGTGAAGGATGTGAAGCTGATGTGGAATGACTGGACAACCGAAGGTGGATTTGGAAAACATGCGGACAAAGAGCAGGCTCTAAAATGTGTAATCCTGCTCGCAGAAGCTTATGCGATTGATCTCAAGAAAGAGATGGTGGCCATGTTTTTCGGCAACACAGAAGGCGGCCTCAAAAGTGGCGGACTGATATTCAAATACACCTATCGAAAAGGGCCAGGAATTGATGAACATCTAATCACTGTTACGGAAGTATCACGGTGATAGATTTCAAATCCGACGCTTTGACCAAAAGACAAGGGCGGAACCGCGTTGCGGTTCACCCTTGAGAGAATCGAAATCGTTTCGGTAGTTCCCAGGGTAGCGCTTCCTGCCCGCAGTGCTTCGCACAGCGATGCAGGCGGGCGCGCAACCCTGGGCTGCATGACGGAAGGCCGTTGGCCTTCAATGCCGATTCACGAACCCAAAACTCACCCTGCACACGCCACCCGGATCTCCTCCAGTGCCGCCCAGCGCGTGAACTTGCCTTCCAGCTCGTGCTTCTTCGACTCGAGCTTGGCGATGTAATCATTCGTGCCAGCACCGAGCTTCACAAACAGCTCGGGGTTGCTCAGTTCGGCCTCCATGGCGGCGATTTCGCTCTCCAGCGTTGAGATGGCGGTTTCGCAGTCGGCCAGCTCGCGCTGCTCCTTCTGGGACATCTTGCGTGACTTCGGAGCGTTGGCGGCGGCGGCTTTTTCCTTCTTCACGGCGGCGGTGGCGTGGGCCAACTCGGCGGCGGCTTTGGCGGCGCGTTTTTCCTGGTAGTAGCTGTAGTTTCCGGCGCATTCGTGGATGCGGCCCTGGCCTTCAACCGCGATGAGGCGGTCGCACACGCGGTCGAGGAAATAGCGGTCATGGCTGACGACGAGCACGGTGCCTTTGAAGGCGAGGATCGCTTCTTCAAGCACGCGCATGGTGGCGAGGTCGAGATCGTTCGTCGGTTCGTCGAGAACCAAGATGTCGGCGGGATCGAGCATCATGCGTGCGACGTGCGCGCGTGCGAGTTCGCCGCCAGAGAGCATCGAAACTTGTTGCAGCAGTTGTTCGTCGCGGAACAAAAATCGGCGGCTCCACGCGGTGACGTGCATCTCGACATCGCGAAAGCGCACCTTGTCG